>NZ_JBHYKM010000048.1:0-30081 GCF_042741435.1 Streptomyces sp. NPDC058955
GCGAGCCCCCCCCGGCCCGGCCGCCGCCGCGTCCGCTGTGTCTCCGAGCCCCCTCGCCCCCCCCCCGCGCGCCCGCCCCGCACCGGCGGCGCGCCCCCCCGAGCCCGCGTCCGGCGTCAGCCGATCCAGCAGCGGGTGACGGTGTCGTCCGCGACCTCGAAGTTGAGGCGTCCGTCGACGTACTCCATGGTGACGACGGCGCCGGGCGGCAGGGTCCGGACGACGCGCCAGCCACGGGTCCTGGCGAGCCGGGCGGCGCCGTCCGCGTCGAGGCCCACATAGGACTCGGGCGCGTCTCGGGGCGGTTCGGGGATGCGCGGTATGGGTGCCATGGGGTTCACGTTAGTCCCCTCGCGGTCACGCTTGCGTCACAACTTCCCGACAGTCGCGGCGGTCGCCGGGCACGTGACGGAGACCATGTTCCCGGCCGTTTCTCCGGTAATTCGAAAAGGCGGCCGGAGGTTCGCACGAACTGTTCGGGACGTTTTCCCCGCCGGGCCGAATTCCGCCCCCCGGGGCCAACCGGCGAAATATGCGGGAGGCCGCGCGCGGCTCCCTCACCGTTCCCTTACACAATGCTTACGCTGATCGGACGCCGGAGAACCGGAACACGGGGCGGAGGCACCGATGAGCACCGAGGCGGCGACCACCACGGCCGAATCGGCACGGCAGCGGCATGGCCGGATCCTGATCGACTGGCTGACCACCACCGACCACAAGAAGATCGGTCACCTCTATCTGGCGACGTCGTTCGTCTTCTTCCTCTTCGGCGGTCTGCTGGCGATGGCGATGCGGGCGGAGCTGGCCCGCCCCGGCCTCCAGTACCTCTCCAACGAGCAGTTCAACCAGGCGTTCACCCAGCACGGCACGATCATGCTGCTGCTCTTCGCCACCCCGACCTTCGCCGGCTTCGCCAACGAGCTGGTGCCGCTGCAGATCGGCGCGCCCGACGTCGCCTTCCCGCGCCTCAACATGTTCTCGTACTGGCTGTTCCTGTTCGGCGGGCTGATGGTGGTCGGCTCCTTCCTCACCCCGGACGGGCCGCCCGACTTCGGCTGGACCGCCTACGCGCCGCTGAACAGCGCCGAACGCTCCCCCGGGATCGGCGCCGACCTGTGGATCATGGGGCTCGCGCTCTCCGGCTTCGGCACGATCCTCGCCTCGGTGAACTTCCTCGCCACCATCATCGGGATGCGGGCCCCCGGCATGACCATGTTCCGGATGCCGATCTTCACCTGGAACGTCCTGTTCACCACGATCCTGGTGCTCGTCGCCTTCCCGGTGCTCGCGGCGGCGCTGCTCTGCCTGGAGGCCGACCGGCGCTTCGGGGCGCTGGTCTTCGCCCCCGGCAACGGCGGGGCGCTGCTCTGGCAGCACCTCTTCTGGTTCTTCGGCCACCCCGAGGTCTACATCATCGCCCTGCCGTTCTTCGGCATCATCAGCGAGATCATCCCGGTCTTCGCGCGCAAGCCGATCTTCGGGTACCTGAGCCTGGTCGCCGCCACCATGACGATCACCGGCCTGTCGGTGGTGGTCTGGGCGCACCACATGTTCGCGACCGGGGCGGTGCTGCTGCCGTTCTTCTCCTTCCTCTCCTTCCTGATCGCGGTGCCGACCGGGGTGAAGTTCTTCAACTGGACGGGGACCATGCTGCGGGGCTCGCTCTCCTTCGAGACCCCGATGCTGTGGGCGACCGGCTTCCTGGTGTCCTTCCTCTTCGGCGGGCTGACCGGGGTGATCCTGGCCTCGCCGCCGATGGACTTCCACGTCACCGACTCGTACTTCGTCGTCGCCCACTTCCACTACACGGTCTTCGGCACGGTCGTCTTCGCGACCTTCGCCGGCTTCCACTTCTGGTGGCCGAAGTTCACCGGCAAGCTGCTCGACGAACGGCTCGGCAAGGTCCACTTCTGGACCCTCTTCACCGGCTTCCACCTGACCTTCCTCGTCCAGCACTGGCTGGGCGCGGAGGGCATGCCCCGGCGGTACGCCGACTACCTGGCCGCCGACGGCTTCACCGCGCTCAACAGCCTCTCGTCGATCGGCGCCTTCCTGCTCGGGATCTCCACCCTGCCGTTCCTGTACAACGTGTGGCGGACCTGGCGGTACGCACCCCGGGTGGAGGTGGACGACCCGTGGGGCTTCGGGCGCTCCCTGGAGTGGGCCACCTCCTGCCCGCCGCCCCGGCACAACTTCGCGGAGGTGCCCCGGATCCGCTCCGAGTCCCCCGCCTTCGACCTGCACCACCCGGAGTTCGCCGACTACGAGCGGATGCGGGTCGCGAGCCCGCCGCCGGGCCGGCGGAACCGGCGGCGGCTCCCCTGACCCCCTCAGCGCAGGCCGAGGCGGCGCAGGGTGCGGCCCGCCGCCGCCTTGGCGGTGTACACGGCGTCGACCGCGCGGCCCGTCCAGGCGTGCCGGGCGACGGCCGCCGGGGAGTGGCTGCGGCGGGTCGCGCCACGGGCCAGCAGACCGCTCCACAGCTCCTCGTGGCGCGCGGCGATCCGCGCCGGGTCGAAGCGTTCCGCCGCCGCGAGGGCCGCCCGGCCGGCCTTGGCCCGCAGCTCCTCGTCGTCCATCAGCTCGCGCAGCGCCCGGGCGACGGCGCCGGGGTCGCCGACGGGCACGAGCCGCCCGTCCACCCCGTCCTCGACGATCTCGCGCGGCCCGTGCGGGCAGTCCGCGGCGACCACCGGCAGCCCGCACCGCATGGCCTCCACGATCGTCATGCCGAAGGCCTCCCGCTCGGAGGTCACGGCCGCGATGGAGCCCTTCGCCCACTCCGGCTCCATCGGGTGGACCTGGCCCATCAGCCGGACCTGCCCGCCGAGCCCGCGCGCCTCGATCTGCCGGGCCAGCGGGCCCCGCAGGTCCTGCACGGCGTCCCCGCTGCCGTAGATCCGCAGGCTCCAGTCCGGGTGGTCGGCGGCGACCTCGGCGAAGGCGTCGACGAGGACGTCGTAGCGCTTCACCCGGGTCAGCCGGCCGGCCGCGACGACCACCCGGGCGGACGGGTCGGCGGGCGGGACGGCGGGGGCGGGCACGCTGTTCGGCACGGCCTCGACGCGGACCGCGTCCGGCAGCCGGAGCCGCCGGTAGGCGCGGGCGTCCGCCTCGGTGACGGTGGTGACGAGGTCGAGCAGCGCGTACTCGTGGGCGATGTCCCGGCGCAGCCGGCGGCTGTGCCCGTCGAGGATCAGGTGTTCCTGGGCGACGAGCACGGGCCCTGGCCCGGCCTGCCGGGCCAGGTGGACGTTGAGCCCCGGCCGGGTGCCGACGAGGACGTCGGCCTCCACCCCGCGCAGGTGCTCCCCGATCCGCGCGTCGGTCAGCGCGCTGTACTGCTTCCAGCGTCCGTCGCCGCGCGGGAAGACCCGGGCGGGGCGGTGGAAGTCGGGGTGGTCGCCGTCGTAACCCGGCCCGTCCGCCCGCAGGTCGACGAGGTGACGGAGGGTCACCCCGGACGGGAGGCCGAGGCGGGGGCGGTCGCGGTGGCGGAACACCGAGACGATCTCCACCTCGTGACGTTCCGCCAGTTGTTCGGCGAGGGTGAAGGTGGTCCGGATCGTGCCGCCGTAGTGGTAGCCGTTGTGGAGCAGGAAGGAGATGCGCATCTGCCGGTTCCCCCCGGTCAGTTGGTCGGTCGGGGCGACTGTACTGCTCCGGCGGCCCCCGTCCTCACGGCCGGTAACCGAGCTGGGGGACGGTGGCGCAGTTCCGGGTCATCTCGCCCTGGCTCTCCCAGCCGTGTCCGTCCCGCCAGCGGGCCACGGAGAGGCAGGTCTCGCGGATGGCGGGCGGCCGCTCCAGGTGCTCGAAGCGGACCGGCAGCAGCAACCCCCGGGCGGTGTACGGTTCGGGCCGTTCCAGGTACGCCTCGACGCACGTCCGGGTGAGTCCGCCCCCGTCGGGGCGGGCCAGGCAGGAGCGGGCCGCGTCGGTGAACCACATGGCGGCCGCCCAGCCCTCCAGCTGCCACTGGGACAGCTCCCGCTCCCCCATGGCGTCCCGGAAGGCGCGGACCGCCGGGTGGCCGGTGTCGTCGAAGTTGCGGCTCGACCCGGTCACCCAGAGGGAGTCGCGGCAGCCCGGCGCGTCGGCGTAGGCGCCCGGCACGGCGGAGGACCAGTTCTGCACGTTCGTCACCTTGGCGTCGACCCGGACGCCGAGCGCCTCCATCGCCTCGCACAGCCGGGTGTTGCCGTGCGCGTCCAGCGCGTCGAACACCAGGTCCACCCGGCGTTCGCGCAGATCGGCGGCGACCGCCCGGAAGTCGGGCAGGACGAAGTCGACGCGCTCGGTCACCACCCGGTACCCCTCGGCGCGCAGCCCCCGCTCGACGAGCCGGGCGTAGGCGGCGGAGGCGGGCTGGTCGTAGGAGACGACGGCGGCGGTCCGCGCCCCGCGTTCGCGCGCGAACCACCGGTAGACCTCGGTCCCGCCGTACAGGGTGCCGTCCCAGCCGGGCGCGTCGCCGGTGCGCGGGGCGGAGCTGCCGTAGAGGGAGTAGAGGTGGGGGTGGGTCTCGTAGGCGGGGGTGAGGGGCTGGCCGCCGATGTCGGGCACCCCGGCGCGGGCGACGAGCGGGGCGCCGGCGTAGTCGAGGGCGGTGGTGGCGACGAGGGCGAAGACCTTCCGCTCGTCGAGGAGTTCGTGGACGCAGGCGGTGTTGCCGACGCCGCTGCCGCCGTCGTCGCAGGTCTCGACCTCGACCCGGCGCCCGTCGAGGCCGCCGGCGGCGTTCAGGGCGTCGAACCAGGCGAGGGCGCCGTCGCGCGGGCCGGTGAGGGCGGCGCCACCGACGGGGCTGGTGGCGCTGGTGATGATGCCGACGCGGAGCGGCTCACCGCCGGAGGGGTGGGCGGTGGGCCGCGTCTCGAAGGCGCGTTCCGGGAGCCGGCTGCCGCAGCCCGCGAGGAGGGCGAGGAGCAGGGCGAGCAGCAGGGCCGGGAGCCGCGCCGCGGCCGTCTCAGCAGCCTTCGACGGTGACACCGCTCAGCTTCACCAGGCCGCACAGGGTCTTCACGGAGACCTTCCAGGTGTCGTCCTGGAGCACCGAGGTGCCCCGGGAGTCGGGCAGCAGCGGGTTGCCGCCGACCAGCAGGTCGTAGGTGACGTCCGCGCCGCTCGCGGAGGTGAAGGCGACGCCGGTGACCTTCGCGGTGGTCGCCGCGGCCTGCGGGTTGTCGGCGAAGGCGGCGAGGACGTCCCGCATCTCCTCGCCGTTCTCCAGCAGCTCCACCCGCTCGGCGGCCGGGGTGTCGGGGTCGAAGAAGGCCGTCCAGTTCCGGGTGATCTCCGCCTTCGCGGCGGCCGGGTCGTCCGGTTCCCCGGCGCCGGGCGGCTGGGCCGTCATGCCGGGCGGCGCGGTGGAGGTGACCTGGTTGCCGGTCGCGGGTTCGTCGTCCGAGCAGGCCGCGACGGCCGGGGTGAGGAGGAGCACCGCCGTGGCCGCGAGGGCGGCCGCTCGTCGCCTGAGAACCATCTGGCTCACCACCGGATGTGCGTGCGGGCCGTACGGCCTGATGGTTCCAGGGTCGGACGATACGGGGCGGAGCGCAAGAATACGGGGCATAGTCGAGGAAAGGACCGAAGGAGCGTGGCGAGGGAGGCCCCTCGTGCCGACGGCGCGGTTCCTGCTGTGGGGCGGTCTGGCGGCCGCCGCCGGGGGCGCGCTGCTGTGCGTCCTCGGCTGGTACGGGATCTCGGGCGAGCGCTTCGCCGAACGCCAGCTGCCCTATCTGGCCTCCTGCACGGTGCCGGGCGCGGCGCTCGTCGTCGCGGGCGCGGTGCTCGTCGCGGCGGCGGCCCGGGCCGGCCCGCCGCCCGCCGCCCCCGGGCCGGAGCCGGCCCCCGACACGGCGCTCCCTCCGCCGCCCTCCTCCGGCGGCCCGCCGCTGCGCGTCCCCGGCGGCACGCTGGCGCACCGCCCGGACTGCCCGCTGGTGGCGGACCGGCCGGACGCGGTGCCGGCCGCCGGGGACCCCGCCCTCGCGCCCTGCCCGGTGTGTGAACCGTGGCCTCCCTGACGTACGAGCTGACGCTGGCCGGCCTCGCGGTCGGCAGCGCGGCGGCGCTCACCGGCATCGGCCTGATCGTCACCCACCGGGCGACCGGGGTGCTGAACCTGGCGCACGGCGCGGAGGCCATGCTCTGCGCGTACGTCCTCCGGCAGCTGGTGGTCGTGTGGGGGTGGCCGCTGTGGCCGGCCGCCCTGGTCACCCTCCTGGTCGTGGCCCCCGCCCTCGGCCTCCTCCTCGACCGGGCCGTCTTCCGCCCGGCGGCCCGGTCCGGCACCGACCCGGCCCGCGCCCTGGTCGCCTCGACCGGCGTCTTCGTCCTCCTCGTCGGCGCGGCGGTGCTGCTCTGGGGCCCGGGGGCCCGCGACGACGCGCCGGTGCTGCTCGGCGACGACCCGTGGCTCCAGCTCGCCGCGGTGGTGGCGGTGGCCTGCCTGGTGACGGCGGTGACCCGGTGGACCCGCTTCGGGCGGGAGCTGCGGGCCGTGGTCGACAACCGGCGGCTCGCGGTCCTCGCCGGGATCGACGCGGACCGGATCGCGGCGGCCGGCTGGGCGTTCGGCGCGTGCACCGCCGGGCTGACGGGCGTGCTGCTCGCCCCGTACGTCCGGCTCGACCCGTACGGGCTGCCGCTGCTCGTGGTGGAGGTGATGGCGGTCGCGGTCATCGCCCGGATGCGGTCGCTGCCGGTCGCGATCGGCGCGGCGCTGCTCATCGGGGTGACCCAGGCCCAGCTGACCCGCTTCCACCCGGAGGGCTGGGCGGAGCCGCTGGTCCGGGCGGTGGGCGCGAACCTGTTCGTGATCGCGCTGCTGGTCGCCGCGCTGGTCCTGCCGGGCGTCGGCGGCAGGGGGCACGACGCGCTGCCGCCGGCGCCGCGCGCGGGCCGCACCCCGCCGGCCGTGTGGGCGCTCGCCGCCGGCTGCCTGCTCCTCCCCCTGGCCGTCGCCGGCCCCGACCTGCGCACGGCGGTGCAGGTCCCGGCCCTGGCGATCGTCCTCCTCTCGCTGGTCGTGGTCACCGGCCGCGCGGGCCAGATCGCCCTGGGCCAGGCGGCGTACGCGGGCCTCGGCGCCCTCTTCACCGCCCTGCTGACGGCGGCCGGGCTCCCGCCCCTGGCGGCGCTGGCGCTCGCGGTGCCGCTGGCCGGGGCGGCGGGGCTGCTGACCGCCGGACCGGCGATCCGCCGCCACGGCCTCGCGCTGGCGCTGGCGACCCTCGCGGTCGGCGTGGCGGTGAGCCGCTTCGTCCTCGCCCAGCCGTACGCCACGGCGGGCCTCCCGGCCCCCACCCGCCCCGCGCCCTTCACGACCGACCGCGCCTACTACGTCCTGGAACTCCTGCTCCTCGCGGCCGCCCTGCTCCTGGTGGCGGGCCTGCGCCGGGGCCGCACCGGCCGCGCGCTGGCGGCCCTCCGCGACCACGAGCGGGCCGCGGAGGCGGCGGGGGTCGCGGCGACCCGCCTGAAGCTCCTCGCCTTCGCCCTGGCCGCGGCCCTGGCCGGGCTCGGCGGCGGCCTCCTCGCCATGGGCACCGAAGCCTTCGACCCCACGGCCTACGACCCCCTCCGCGGCCTCCTCTGGTTCGCCGCGGTGGTGACCCTGGGCGCGGACCACCTCCTCACCCCGCTCCTGGCGGCCCCCCTCCTCCTCACCCTCGACACGGCGGGCCCGGCGGGCGCGGCGGCCCTCCTGATCGGCCTCCTGGCCGCCCGGACCCCCCGCCTCCCACCCCTGACCACCCTCCTCACCCGCCCCCGCACACCCCGCACATCCCACGCACCCCACGCGCCCCACCCCCCGCCCGCCGGCGACGGCCCCGCACCGCCCCGCACGGGCACCCGCACCCGCCCGCCGCCGCCCTCGCACCCGCCCCCACGGCTCCGTGCCGAGGGCCTGTGGTTCGCGCACCCCGGCGGGGTGACGGCGCTGCGGGGGGTCGGGATCGTGCTGCCCGGTGCCCAGGTCACCGCCGTGGTCGGGCCGAACGGGGCCGGGAAGAGCACGCTCTTCGACTGCCTGGCCGGCGCCGCGCGCCCCCGCCGCGGCCGGGTCCTGCTGGACGGCGAGGACATCACGGGCCGCCCCGCGCACGTCCGGGCCCGGCGCGGCATCGCCCGGACGTTCCAGCAGCCGGCCGTCTTCCCGTCCCTCTCCGTGGAGGAGAACGTCCGCGTGGGCGCCGACCGCACCCCCGACCCCGCCGCCGCGACCGAGCGCGCCCTGCGCCTGACCGGACTCGCCGGCCCCCTGCGCGCGCTGTCCGCCGGGGACCTCCCCACCGGCGTCCTGCGCCGGGTCGAGCTGGCCCGGGCGCTGGCCGGCCGCCCGCACACGCTGCTCCTGGACGAGCCGGCGGCGGGCCTGGACACGGCCGAGACGGAGGCCCTGTCCCGGCTGCTGGCCGCGCTCGCCGCCGACGGCCTGACCGTCCTGGTGGTGGAGCACGACCGGGACGTCGTCGCGGCCGTGGCCCGCACCGTCCACACGATGGCGGGCGGGAGGCTCGGGCCGTGAGCGTGGAGATGGAACTGTGCGGCGCCCGGGTCCGCTACGGCCCCCTGGAGGCCCTGCACGGCCTGGACCTGCCGGTCCCGGCAGGCACGGTGACGGTCCTGACGGGCCGGAACGGCGCCGGCCGCAGCACGGCGCTGCGCGCGCTCGCGGGGACGGTCCGGCTCGCCGCGGGCCGGGTCGTCTGGCGCGGCGAGGACGTGACCGCGCTGCCGCCGCACGACCGCTCCCGCCGCGGGCTCTGCTTCGTGCCGGACCGGGGCGCGGTGTACGAGGGCCTGACGGTCGCCGAGAACCTGGCGCTCGCGGGGCGGGGCGGGGCCCCGGAGGACGCCCCGCCCCCGTACCCCGCGCTCGTCCCGCTGCTGTCCCGGACGGCGGGGACGCTGTCCGGCGGGGAGCGGCGGATGCTGGCGGTCTCCCGGGCGCTGCTGCGGCCGGCCCGGGTGGTGCTGGTGGACGAGCCGGTCCTGGGCATGGCGCCGCCCGTCGCCGCCGACACGTACGCGCTGCTCGCCGCGCTCGCCGTGCGGGACGGCGCCGCGGTGGTGCTGGCCGAGCAGCGGGTGCCGGACGGACTGCCGCCCGGCACCCTGGTGCACGAACTCCGCCGCGGGACCCGCGTGTTCAGCGGCGAGGCGGCGGAGCGGCGGGCCCGCTGACGGCTCAGAGCGGCGCGATCCGCAGCATCGTGCCGACGTACAGCCGGTTCGGGTCCGGGCCGATGACGTCCTTGTTGGCCTCGTACAGGCGCTGCCAGCCGCCCTTGACCGAGAAGCGGCGGGCGATGCCGCCGAGGGTGTCGCCGGCCTGCACGGTGTGGACGCGGCCGCTGAGCCCGTACCGCTTGGAGCAGACGGGCCAGGCGCCCCAGCCCTGCACGCGCAGGACGTCCTCGGCGACGGTGATCTGCTGCTGACGGGTGGCCAGGTCGGCGCGGCGGGCGAACTTCAGGCCGCCGAACTCGATCCAGGTGGGCTGCCAGAACTGCAGCCCGCCGTAGTAGCCGTTGCCGGTGTTGACGTCCCAGCGCCCGCTGCTCTCGCACTCGGCGACGCAGCCCCACGGCCACTGGTCCTCGGCGCAGGCGTAGGCGGGCACGCCCGCCGGTCCCGCCGACGGCGGCGGGGGCACGGCCCCGGTGCCCTCCCCGGCGCCCGCGCCGGTCGTGGCGCCCGGGGCCGCCCCCCCCGCCGCCCCGGCGGGGGCCGCGCCCCCCCGCGGGGCGGGCGCGGCCCCCCCCTCGCCTCCGACAAGGAGGAGGAACTCGTCGTCCGCGACCTGGACTTCGGCCTCATCGAGGAGGTCCGGCAGCAGTGGGCCTTCTACCGGGACCGCCGCCCCGACGCGTACGACGGGCTGGTCCGACCGTGAACAGCCTGTACGCCCGCCACCGTTCCGTCCTCCCCGACTGGCTCGCCCTCTACTACGACGAGCCGATCGAGATCACCCACGGCGAGGGCCGGTACGTCTGGGACGCCGACGGCCGCCGCTACCTGGACTTCTTCGGCGGCATCCTCACCACCATGACCGCCCACGCCCTCCCCGAGGTCACCAAGGCGGTCGCCGAACAGGCCGGCCGGATCGTCCACTCCTCCACGCTCTACCTCAACCGGCCGATGGTGGAGCTCGCCGAGCGGATCGCCACCCTCTCCGGCATCCCCGACGCCCGCGTCTTCTTCACCACCTCCGGCACCGAGGCCAACGACACGGCCCTGCTCCTCGCCACCGCGTACCGCCGCTCGAACCAGATCCTGGCGATGCGCAACAGCTACCACGGCCGCTCCTTCTCCACCGTCGGCGTCACCGGCAACCGCACCTGGTCGCCCACCGGCCTCTCCCCGCTCCAGACCCTGTACGTGCACGGCGCGGTCCGGAGCAGGGGCCCCTTCGCCGGGCTCACCGACGAGCGCTTCACCGAGGCCGCCGTCGCCGACCTGGAGGACCTGCTCGGCCAGACCCGCTCGGGAGTGGCGGCCCTCATCGCCGAGCCCGTCCAGGGCGTCGGCGGCTTCACCTCCCCGCCCGACGGCCTCTACGCCGCCTTCCGCCGGGTCCTCGACCGACACGGCATCCTCTGGATCTCCGACGAGGTGCAGACCGGCTGGGGCCGCACCGGCGACCACTTCTGGGGCTGGCAGGCGCACGCCCAGGCCGGACCGCCCGACCTGCTCACCTTCGCCAAGGGCATCGGCAACGGCATGGCGATCGGCGGGGTGGTCGCCCGCTCCGAGATCATGAACTGCCTCGACGCCAACTCCATCTCCACCTTCGGCGGTTCGCCCGTCACCATGGCCGCGGGCCTCGCCAACCTCGGCTACCTCCTCGACCACGACCTCCAGGGCAACGCCCGCCGGGTCGGCGGCCTCCTCATCGAGCGGCTCCGGGCCGCCGCCGCGGGCGTCGACACCGTCCGCGAGATCAGGGGCCGCGGCCTCATGATCGGCATCGAGCTCGCCGACCCCGTCACCGGACGCGCCGCCCCCGAAGCGGCCTCCGCCGTCCTGGAGGCGGCCCGCGACGGCGGCCTCCTCATCGGCAAGGGCGGCGGCCACGACACCAGCGCCCTGCGCGTCGCGCCCCCGCTCTCCCTCACCGTCGCCGAGGCCGAAGAGGGCGCCGCGATCCTCGAACAGGCCCTCAGAACCCTCTAGTTGGCAGGGGAGTAGTCCCGTGAGCACCCGAACCCTCATCCGGGGCGGCCTGGTCGTCACCGCCTCCGACGAACTCCACGCCGACGTCCTCGTCCAGGACGGCCGCATCGCCGCGCTCGCCGCCCACGGCTCCGACGCGGCGGCCGGCTGGACCGCCGACCGCGTCCTCGACGCCACCGACCGCTACGTCATCCCGGGCGGCGTCGACGCCCACACCCACATGGAGCTGCCCTTCGGCGGCACCTTCGCCTCCGACACCTTCGAGACCGGCACCCGCGCCGCCGCCTGGGGCGGCACCACCACCGTCGTCGACTTCGCCGTCCAGTCCGTCGGCCGCCCCCTCCGCGAGGGCCTGGACGCCTGGTACGCCAAGGCCGACGGCAACTGCGCGATCGACTACGCGTTCCACATGATCATGTCGGACGTCACGCCGGCCACACTGCGCGAGATGCCCCTCCTCATCCAGGAGGGCATCACCTCCTTCAAGCTCTTCATGGCCTACCCGGGCGTCTTCTACTCGGACGACGGGCAGATCCTGCGGGCCATGCAGGTCGCGGCCGGCACCGGCGGGCTGATCATGATGCACGCCGAGAACGGCATCGCGATCGACGTGCTCGTGGAACAGGCCCTGGCGCGGGGCGAGACCGATCCGCGCTACCACGGCGAGGTCCGCAAGGCGCTCCTCGAAGCGGAGGCGACGCACCGGGCGATCCAGCTATCCCGGGTCGCCGGCTCCCCCCTCTACGTCGTCCACGTCTCCGCCCAGGAGGCCGTGGCCGAACTGGCGGCGGCCCGGGACCTGGGCCTGCCGGTCTTCGGCGAGACCTGCCCCCAGTACCTGTTCCTGTCGACGGACAACCTGGCGGAGCCGGACTTCGAGGGCGCCAAGTACGTGTGCAGCACGCCCCTGCGGCCGAAGGAGCACCAGGCGGCGCTCTGGCGCGGGCTGCGTACGAACGACCTCCAGGTGGTCTCCACGGATCACTGCCCGTTCTGCTTCGTCGGCCAGAAGGAGCTGGGGCGCGGGGACTTCTCGAAGATCCCCAACGGCCTGCCGGGGGTGGAGAACCGCATGGACCTCCTCCACCAGGCGGTGGTGGACGGGCACATCTCGCGCCGCCGCTGGATCGAGATCGCCTGCGCGACCCCGGCGAGGATGTTCGGCCTCTACCCGCAGAAGGGCACGATCGCGCCGGGCGCGGACGCGGACGTCGTCATCTACGACCCGCACGCCACCCAGACGCTGTCGGCCGAGACCCACCACATGAACGTCGACTACTCGGCGTACGAGGGCAAGACGGTGACCGGCCGGGTCGAGACCGTCCTCTCGCGCGGCGAGCCCGTCATCGACCAGCGCAAGTACGTCGGCCACGCCGGCCACGGCGCCTTCATCCCCCGCTCCACCTGTCAGTACCTGAACTAGGAGGCCGCCGAAGTGGACTTCGGACTCGTCCTGCAGACCGACCCGCCCGCCTCGCAGGTCGTCGGCCTGATGCGCCGGGCGGAACGCAACGGCTTCCGCTACGGCTGGACCTTCGACTCCGCCGTGCTGTGGCAGGAACCCTTCGTCATCTACAGCCAGATCCTCGAACACACCACCAAGCTCCACGTCGGCCCGATGGTGACCAATCCGGGCACGCGCACCTGGGAGGTGACGGCCTCCACCTTCGCCACCCTCAACGACATGTTCGGCAACCGCACCGTCTGCGGCATCGGCCGCGGCGACTCCGCGATGCGCGTCGCCGGCCGCAAGCCCAACACCCTGGCCCGCTTGGGCGAGGCCATCGAGGTCATCCGCGACCTGGCGGAGGGCCGCGAGGCGACCGTGGACGGCAACCCGATCCGCATCCCCTGGATCAAGAACGGCAAGCTGCCGGTGTGGATGGCGGCCTACGGCCCCAAGGCCCTGGCCCTGGCCGGGCAGAAGGCCGACGGCTTCATCCTCCAGCTGGCCGACCCGTTTCTGACGGAGTGGATGGTCAAGGCGGTGCGGCAGGCCGCCGTCGACGCGGGCCGCGACCCCGACGCCCTGACGATCTGCGTCGCGGCCCCCGCCTACGTCACGGCCGACGACTCCCCGGAGGCTCTGGCCCACGCCCGCGACCAGTGCCGCTGGTTCGGCGGCATGGTCGGCAACCACGTCGCCGACCTGGTCGCCAAGTACGGCGAGCACTCCGGCATGGTGCCGGAGGAGCTGACGGCGTACATCAAGGACCGCCAGGGCTACGACTACTCCCACCACGGCCGCGCCGACAACCCGGACACCACCTTCGTCCCCGACGAGATCGTCGACCGCTTCTGCCTCCTCGGCCCCGCCGAAGCCCACATCGACAAGCTCCGTCGGCTCAAGGACCTCGGCGTCGACCAGTTCGCCGTCTACGCCATGCACGACAACCGGGAGGGCACCATCGACGCGTACGGCGCCGACATCATCCCCGCGCTTCGCTGACGCGGTCGCCCGGTCGGGCACCGAAGCGGCGGGACGACGGTCGTCCACGTGCTCCGGATGGGCATCTCGCCGCTACGGGACGGTGGTGGCGGTCACGTCGGCCGTGTCCGGGAGGGTGCCCGGGAGTTCCTTCCAGGGGGTCCAGGTGCCGGGGCCGCTCACGAGGATGGAGGAGCGGACCGTGCCGGTGGTGTCGGTCGTGTAGACGTGGACGTTCCTGCCGGACGGGGTGCTGGTCACCCGGGTGAGGCCGGTGCCGCCGGCGTCGGTCCAGGTGGGGTTCCAGTGGCCGGCGGCGTAGTTGCCGTACTGGATCCACAGCCCGCTGTTCGCGCCGACGATCTGGAGTTCGACGTTGTCGCCGACGAGGCTTGCCGCGATGTCCTTGACGCCCGAGGCGTTGCCGGGGACCTCGCCCCCGTAGGACCAGGTGCCGGCGCGGGAGTCGAGGCTGAGGGCGTGGACGCGGCCCTCGGCGACGACGTAGGTACGTACGGTCGTGCCCGCCGTCACACTGGTCACACCGGTCACGCCGTAGGCGCCGACCCGGGTCCACGTGGGGTCCCAGCGCCCCGCGTCGTAGTCGCCGGTCTGGGCGTGGAGCGCGCCGTCCGCGCCCGCGATCTGGAGGTGGACGACGTTCCCGACGAGCGCCGCCGAGATGTCTCTCGTGCCGACCGCCCCGCCCGGGACCTCCAGCCAGCCGGACCAGGTGTGCGTGCGGGTGTCGAGGCTGCGGGCGTACACCCGGCCGTCGGCGATGCCGTAGTACCGGACGTGGTGCCCGGCGGTGACGCTGGTCAGACGGGTCACCTCCGTGCCGCCGACCTGCGCCCACCCGTCACCGTGGGAACCGGTGGCCAGGTCGCCCCGCCGGCTCCACAGTGTGCCCTGGCCGGCCGCGGCCAGGGCGACCTCGGACGGCGCGGCGGTGGCGGTGGCGGTCACGTCGGTCGTGCCCGTGAGGGTGCCCGGGAGTTCCTTCCAGGGCGTCCAGGTGCCGGGGCCGCTGGTGAGCGTGGAGCTCAGGATCCTGCCGGACGCGCCGACCGCGTACACGTGGACGCTCTTCCCGACGGCGCTGCTGCTCAGGCGGGTGAGGCCGCTGCCGCCCGCCCGGGTCCAGACCGTGTTCCAGTGCCCGGCGTCGTAGTTGCCGTACTGCATCCAGGCCGCGCCGTCGCCGCCGACGATCTGGAGCTCGACGTTGCCGCCGACGAGGCTTGCGGCGATGTCCTTGGCTCCCGCGGCGTTGCCGGGGACCTCGCCCCCGTGGGTCCAGGTGCCGGTGCGGGTGTCGAGGCCGAAGGCGTGGACGCGGCCGTCGGCGACGGCGTAGAGGCGTACGGTCTCGCCGACCGGAAGGCTGGTCACGCTGGTCAGACCGGATGCGGCGACCCGGGTCCACACGGTGTTCCAGCGGCCGGCGGTGTAGTCGCCGGTCTGGGTGTGGAGCGCACCGTCCGCGCCCGCGATCTGGAGGTGGACCACGTTGCCGACGAGTGCGGCGGAGATGTCCCGCGTGCCGACCGCACCGCCGGGGATCTCGTTCCAGCCGGACCAGGTGTTCGTGCGGGTGTTCAGGTCGCGGCCGTACACCCTGCCGCCGGCGATGCCGTACGCGCGCAGGTACTCGCCGGAGCGCACGCTCGTCACCCGGGCGATGTCCTGGCCGTCGACCTTGCCCCAGGCCTGCCCGTACTCCCCATAGCCCAGGTCACCGGACTGCGACCACATCGTTCCGCCGCCGCCGGCCAGGACCGACACCTGCGAGCTGTTGCGCACCGCGGTGATCCGGTCGATCCAGGTGCCGAGGTCGTCGGTGCGGGTCGAGACGGCGCCGGTACGGGTCTCGGTGGCCGGAGCGCCCAGGCAGCCGCCCTGCCAGGAGCGGGAGTTGACGCCGACCAGCTCGCCGGCCGCGTTCAGGAGCGGGCCGCCCGCGTCTCCCTTGCAGAGCGCGTCGGTTCCCTTGCCGGTGACCGCCAAGGTCGTGGCGGCGGCCGAGCCCAGGGTGAAGGTGCCGGTGTGGAGCCTGCCGGGGACCCACTCCGTCCTCGTACGGCCGAAGCCCGCCGCCGTCAGTTCCGCGCCGGTGGCGGGGGCCGTGCCGGCGCGTCTGACGGGGGCGATGCCGGTGACGGGCGTGGCCAGGCGGGCGAGGACCAGGTCGCGGTCGTCGGCGCTCGCGGAGACCTCGACGATCTCCCGGGTCTGGCCGCCGGTGAAGGTCGCGGTCGCCTTCAGCGGCGGCTGCCCCGCCGTGATCGGGTCGCCGGGCCTGGCGGTCAGGCATGCCGCGGCGGTCAGCAGCCAGCGGGCGTCGACCAGGGTCGCGGAGCAGGAGTGCCCGTCGGCCTCGCCGCCGACGTCCAGCCTCGCGGCGTACGCGTACGGGTCGCCGACGGGCTCGGAGCCGCTGAGGGCCTGGGCGGAGCCGCTCGGGATCAGGCCGGGGGGGGGCGGGGGGGGGGGGGGCGCGGCGGCGCCGGGGGGCCGGCGCGGGCGGCCCGGGGGCGCGCCCCCCCCCCCCCAGGCCGGTCAGCCTCGGCGCCGGCCGCTGCCGGCGCGGACGGGTTTCAGGCATGGGTCTTCTTCCTTCACGAGGTGCGTGGCGGGCTCGGGGACGGACGGGTGTGCCGCGCGCGGTGAAGTGCCACGGTGGCGCCGTCGCGCCCGCTCGTCCGGCCGCTCACTCTTCCAACTCACGGAAGGCGGGGCATTGGCCGTCGGTGCACAGCCGCTTGACGGACAGTCGACTCAGGCGCGCGCGCCGACGGCCGAGGTCTGTCTTCGGTACGTCGCGGGGGGCAGGCCGTACGCGTCGCGGAAGGCCCGGCTGAACGCGGACGCGTGGCTGAAGCCCCGTCGGGCGGCGATGACATGGACGGGGACCCCTTGGTGCAGGGGGTCGGTCAAGTCCCGCCGCGCCCGTTCGAGTCGTTGCCTCTGCAGGTAGAGCGCGGCCGTCGCTCCGCCTCCCTCCTGCTGGAACAGGCGGTGCAGGTAGCTCACGGAGATGTGGTGGGCGGCCGCGATCGCGGGGACGTCCAGGTGCGGGTCGTCGGCGTGGGCTCCGATGAAGGCCATGATGCGCAGCGCCAGGGTGCGGCGGTGCGTCTCCGGGGTCAGGGACCGGTCCGCGTCGAGGACGCCGGCGAAGACCGAGGCGACGAGGTCGGACAGGACGGTGCTCAGGCGCGGGGCGTCGGCCTGCTGGTAGGAGTGGCTGTCACACGTCACCTGGTTGAGGAAGGTGGCCAGCAGGGCGCCCATTCCGTGGCGCGCGGAGATGTGCCTGCCGATGATCCGGCCGGCCGTGTGCGGGGGCAGCGGAAGGCGGGCCTTGGGTATCTCGACCCCGATGACGTCGATCGGTTCCGTGATGGACGTGATCTCGAAGGGGCGCGAGGTGTCGCTGGTGTGGTAGGTGAACGGGCCGTGCACGATGCTCGCCTTCCCCGAGGTCACCACCCCCGACCCGCGTCGGACGAGCGAGAGGTGAAAGGCCTCGGGGTCCGACTGCCCGATCAGCTTCGGTGTGCGGCGGAACGTGAGGGGATCGCATTCCAGCGGATAGACGGTGATGTCGCCGAGCGAGATGGTGCGCTGGGTCACCCGGAAATCGGCGGCGTACTCACTCCGCATGTCCAGGGGGGCATGAGTCTCCGACATGAGGGTCCGCCAGCAGTCGAACCGGTCGGCGGGCGGCAGGTCGGCACTGCGGAAGGTCATCTCAGGCAGCATGGCGACGGGTCTACACCGGACGGAGCGGCCCCGCGAAAGGTTTTCCGGGCGTTGGCGGTTCGGTGCGCATCGGGGCGAAGCGGTCCTGCCGCACGCCCTGATGGCCCGATTCGGCGCTCCCCGTGGGTGGGGTGTGCGTGGACTCCCCGTCAAGACACTGTGCACCGTGCGCCAATGCCCCGCCGTCCCTGAGTTGGAAAAGTGAGCGGCCGAGAAGTCGATGCGGGCTCCCGGGGGGAGCCCGTATCGACCGGAACCGATCACGGGGACACTGATGAAGGCACGCAAGACGATCGTCCGTACTGTCGCCACGGCCCTGGGCGCGGGCGCCCTGGTCTGGCTCACGCTCGCCGGCGGGACCTCCGGCGCGGCGGCCCCGCAGGACTCCTCGGCGATGACCGTGGTCGCCGAGGAGGGACCCGGCTACGCGATCGAGGACTACGCCTACCCGAACGCCGACAAGATCCTCGCGGAGCGGGGCATCACGCTCAAGCGCGGCGACGGCCACATCACGCTCGCCGACTGCGGCAGCGGCAGCGACCTGCTGGAGGTGCGGTCCCGCCTGCACAAGAACATCATCTGCTTCAAGGTCACCGGCACCACGGGCTATCTGGCCCTGGAGCTCCCGAAGGTCTACCTCATCAAGGGCAACAGCTACGCGACCGAGGTCGACCTGACCGTCGGGACCGAGGAGACGACGGTCACCGTCGAGAAGAACACCTTCACCCCCGTCGGTGAGACCACCGACCCGGAGGGCCGCGACTTCACGCTCATGGAGATCCGCACGAGCCGGTGACGCCGCCGTCACCGCCGCCACCCCGCCACCCCCGCGCTCGGGGGTACTCGCCCGCGCATCCGTGCCCTCCACCCAAGGAAGAACCCATGCCCGCACTCCGTCCGCACCTCGCGCGGATCTCCGGCCTTCTGGCCATGGCCGCACTCTCCACCGGCCTGATGGCGGCCACCCCCGCCACGGCGGTCACCGGCCCCGACGCCGGTGCCGCCGCCCGCTCGCACGCCGTCCGGATCGAGCTCGGCGGCGAGACCGACTCCCGCGCCTGCTCGGGCACGCTCGTCGACCGGTTCTGGGTGCTCACCGCCACGAGCTGCTTCGCCGCCACGCCCGGCACGACCGTCCCGGCGGGCAAGCCCGCCCTGAAGGCCACCGCCACGCTCGGCGACGGCCGGACCGTCGACATCACCGAGATCGCCCCGCGCACCGACCGGGACGCCGCCCTGGTGCGCCTGGCCGCCCCCGCCACCGGGATCGAGCCCGCCGCCCTGGCCGCCTTCACCCCGGCGGCCGGCGCCGAACTGACCGCCACCGGCTTCGGCCGTACGAAGACCGAGTGGGTGCCCGACACCCCCCACACCGGCACCTTCACCCTCGACTCGGCCACCGCCACCACCCTGGCGGTCACCGGCAAGGGCGCCGACGTCCTCTGCAAGGGCGACACCGGTGGCCCGCTGCTCGACGCCGGGGGCAGGGTCGTCGCCGTCAACTCCCGTTCCTGGCAGGGCGGCTGCCTCGGCGCGCCCGCCACCGAGACCCGTACCGGCGCCGTCTCCGCCCGCGCCGACGACCTCGCGGAATGGCTGCGGAGCGTCCGCCTCACCACCGCCTCCCTCCAGAACGTCCTGAGCCGGCGCTGCGCGTACGTCAACTGGCGCACGACCGACAACGGCGCCCCGGCCCAGCAGGTCGACTGCGACCCGCAGTACGCCGATCAGCTCTGGAAGCTGGAGCCCGTCGCCGGCGGCGGCTACCAGATCCGCAACCACCACAGCGGCCGCTGCCTCCTCGTCTCGTGGAGCACCCCGCAGGACGGCGCGCCCGTCACCCAGTACGAGTGCAACCCGGCCTTCGCCGACCAGGTCTGGCAGCTGGTGCCGGTCGCCGGCGGCTACCAGATCCGCAACTCCGTGACCGACAAGTGCATGTACGTGCCGTGGAGCACCCCGGAGTGGGGAGCCCGCGTGCTCCAGGTCGGGTGCGACGCCCAGTACGCCGACCAGATCTGGACCCTCTGACGCACTCCCGCCCACCGAAGCGCGCCCCCTCGGGCGCTGATAGCGAAGGACTGTCTTGGATACTGCCCACTGGAGCCGGCGCCGGGTTCTCGGCGCCGTCGCCGCCACCACGGTCGCCGTCGCGGCGTCGAGTCTCGTCCTCAATCCCGTGGCCGCGATGGCCGCCGTCGCCCCGCCGCCGGAAGGGGACGACGGCGATCCCTTCCTCCTTCCCGACACCGACCGGGCCAAGGTCGTCAAGGCGTGGCTGCTGGGCGGCAGGGCCGTCCGGGCCTCCGCCGAGGCGGCGCTGACCGGATCCGACGCCGACGTGCAGGCCTTCCTGGCGACGCGGCTGGCAGAGGACACGGCACAGGACAACCGCGTCGCGGTCGTCACCGCCCTCGCGGGCGGTGGCAAGGGCACGCGGCGGGAGGCCACGGCCGCGCTCAACGGGGGTGACGCGGACATCGCCGCCTTCGTCGCGGGCGGCTACAAGCCCGCCCTGATGGAGGACCTGCGGGTGGCCACCGCCACCGTGATGGCGGTCGGCGGCAAGGGCGTCAACCGCGTCGGCAGCGCCGCGCTGGCCGAGGACACGGAGGCCGCCCTGGAGACGTTCCTCCTCGAAGGTCAGTACGAGGCCCGCCTTGAGGACATGCGGGTGGAGACCGTCAGGCTCTCCTACCAGGCGGGCCCCGAGGTGCGGAAGTACGCCGAACGCGCCATGGCCGGCACCGGCACGGACATCCGGTGGTTCCTGGAGACCGGCCAGCACATTGCCCGCGCCCGCGACCAGGAGGCCATGAAGATCGGCGAACTCGTCGCGGTCGTCCAGCGCGAGGGCAAGCAGGCGGCCGAGATGACGAAGGCGGCCGAGGAGGCCTCCGCCACTGCCGTCGCGGCCGCCGCCAAGGCCAGGGAGGCGGCCGAGAAGGCCGCGGCCGAGGCCCAGGCCGCCCAGAACGACGTGCTCGCCTCGGGCAAGGCGGCCCGCAGCGCCGGCGAGGCCGCGCAGGGTGCCGCGGACGCGGCGAAGGTCGCCACCCACGCGTCCCACGCCGCCATCCACGCGTCCCGCAGGGCCTCGTACGCCGCCACCGCCGCGAGCCAGGCCGCCGCCACCGCGGGCTCCGCCGCCGCCCGGGCCTACGGAGCGGCCGTCGCCGCCTCCAAGGACGCCTCCCAGGCGCAGGCCGCCAAGGACGCCGCCGTCGGCGCCAGGGACGCCGCCCTCCAGGCGCGTACCGCCGCCGCGGCCGCCGAGAGCGCCGCCGTGGCCTCGGCCCAGTCCGTGGTCGCCAGCGACGAGGCGGCCTCCGCCGCCCGCAACGCCGCCGCCGCCGCGAGCGCGGCCGTCGCGGCCGCCGCCGCGGCGGGCGTCGCGCAGGCGCTGGCCGCCGAGGCCAAGCGCCAGGCGCAGATCGCCTCCACCGCCGCCACGACCGCGGTCAATGCCGCAGGCGCGGCCAGGGCCCTGGCCGCGGCGGCGACGGCTGCGGCGCGTACCGCACGCGACGCCGCCAACAGCGCGGCCGCCCACGCGGAGAACGCCGCCGCCGCGGCCGAATGGGCCGTCCAGTACGCCGGCCAGGCCGTGGACCACGCCAACAAGTCGACCGAGTTCGCGAACCAGGCCAGCAAGGCCGCCGACGCCGCCAGCGCCGCCGTCGCCGAGGCGGTGGCCGTCGAGAAGGCCGCGCGCGAGGCCGAGTGGCAGCGCCTCGACCTGGACACCGCCCAGGCCATCGAGGAGAGCCGGCTGCTCGCCCAGCTCGAACAGCGCGACCGGGAGGCGAGCGCGGCGAAGGCGACGGAGGCCGAGCGGACCCAGCAGGCCACCAGGGACCTGATCGCCCAGGCGGAAACCGCCCTCCGGTCCGGGGACTCCGCCGCGGCCGCCACACTGGGCCGGAAGGCGGCCGTCGCCGTCATCGGCGGCCCGGCCGGCAGCTGGACGTCCCAGGCCGCGCGGTTCGCGCTGTCCGGGGCCGACGCCGACGTCCACGTCTGGGTCGACACCGACCGCCGCCTCGCCCAGCGGCAGGACGACCGGGAGACCAGCCTCTACCTCGCCCAGGTCTCCCCGCCCGACATCGGCTTCGCGGCGGCCGAGGCCCTGGAGAGCAGCGATCCCGAGGCCGTCGGAGCCTTCCTGGGCGGTGGGATCGTCCAGGCCGCCGTCACGGAGAGCCGGGTGATGGTGGCGCGCGCCCTCGCCGACAACCCGGGCAAGGCGCTCACCCAGGCCGCCTACGAAGCGCTCGACGCCGACACCCCCGAGGCGCTGCACCGCTTCCTCACCGTCACCGGAGAGGCGGCACAGCAGGAGGACGACGGCGTGGCCACCGCCCGGCTCCTGGCCGTGGAGTCGAGCGGCCCCTACACCAGGGCCCACGCCAAGGCCGCGATGGAGGGCCCGGCCTGGATGCGCAGGGGCTTCCTTGCCTCCGGCCAGTACAGGACCGCCCAGCTCGACTACGACTCCGCCAGCCACATCGCCGCCATGCAGGGCGCGATCGCCGCGGCCGCGAAGATCGCGAACAAGGCGCAGGAGGACGCCGCCCGCGCGCAGGAGGCGGCGGCGACGGCCCGCGACGCGGCCGCCGAGGCCGTGGAATGGGCCAGCCGGGCGCAGAACTGGGCCGCCGACGCCCTGAAGTCCGCTCAGCAGGCGAACACCCACGCGGAGAGCGCCGACCAGCACGCCAAGGACGCGCAGCTCTCGGCCGAGAAGGCGGCCCAGGCGGCCACCACGGCACGGCTGGCGGCACGCTCGGCGAACTACTCGGCCAACCGCGCCTTCGACGCCGCGCGCGGGGCGGTGGCCTCCGCCAACGGCGCGCAGATGGCCGCCGCCTCGGCCCGCTCCTCCGCCGTGCAGGCGGGGCAGGACGCGAAGGTGGCGGCGGTGGCGGCGAGCCAGGCGCACCACATCGTCGCGGCCAAGCGGGCGCAGGAGCTCGCCGTGGCGGCCCGGCACGCGGCCGAGGAGGCGCGCGACACGAAGGCCTCGGGCGTGATTCCGGCCAACACGCCGGAGCACGACGCGGTGAAGGGCGGTGTTCCCTGCTGGAACGGGGACCCGGGGTGGATGGCGAACGCCACGTCCACACTCAGCACCATCACGGGATACATGGCCATCGCCGCGCTCGCGGGCGCGCGCATGAACTGGCGCCTCGCACCCGTGCTGGGGCCGTGGGCGTTCAACCTCGCCACCCTCTCCACGATCTACTCGGGGATCAGCACGGTCTTCGTCGGAATCAACTGCGGACGGTCGAGTGGCGAGTTCAAGGCCTCCCTCGCCACCACCGCCGCCAAGGGGCTCGGCCTCGGCGTGTCCCAGCTGAGGAAGCCGCTTGAGGCGGCCGGCCGGGTGGCGGAGCCCGTGATTTCGAGGATCACGGGGGCCAGCTACTACATCTCGCCGGTCACGGCCATCCTCACGGCCTTCAGGTAGCAGGCACCGCCGGCACCCCGAGACCGGTCCGGGGGCCGGCCGCGCACGCGGTCGGCCCCCGTTCCTCAGCGCCCGGCCGGATGTCCCGCACCCGTCCGGTCGCTTCGGTCCGCTGCGCCGAGCAGCCCGGCCAGGTGGGCGAGGAGGGAGCGGTGCTGGGCCGGGTCTCTGAAGTAGAAGTGGCCGCCGGGCAGCAGCGTCAGGGAGAACGGGCCGGTCGTGTGCTCCTGCCAGCGGGCCAGGACCTCTTCGGGGAGGTCCTGGTGGCCGCCGACCGCGTGGAGCGGCCCGTTCCAGGGGGGACCGGGGAGGGGCCGGTACGTCTCGGACAGGGTGATGTCGGCGCGCATGGAGCGCATGACCAGGTCGCGCAGGGCGGCATCGTCGCCGAGGTCCGGAGGCAGCCCGCCGCCGAACCGGCCGTCGACCGCGGCGAGGAGTTCCGCGTCCGGGAGGGCGCGCAGACCGTTGTCCCGTGGGTGTCCGGGCGGGGTGCAGGCCGAGGCCATCACGAACTCCGGTACGGGCCTGCCCAGTCGTGCCAGGCGGCGTGCCGTCTCGTACGCGGTGAGGCCCCCCATGCTGTGGCCGAAGAAGGCGAACGGCGGCTCGAAGTCCGCGTTCTCCAGAAGGCGGTCCAGCACCTCGGGCAGCGACGTCAGCGGTTCGTCCATCAGGCGGGATCCGCGTCCGGGCAGCTGGACGCCCAGCACCTCGACGTCCGGGAGGTCGTCGGCCCAGCGCACGTACTCGCCCGGCGAACCGCCGCTGTGCGGGAAGCAGTAGAGCCGCATCCGCGCCTGCGGGCGGCGGTGCCGGCACACCAGCCAGGGGACGGCCCGCGCACCCGTCGTCCGTGCCTCGCTCATCGTTCCGTCCCTTCGTGTTCCGGGCCCGTCAGGCGGACCCGCGTGCCCAGGCCCTCCGCCGTGGCGCGGTCGTACACGCTCCGCGCGGCGAGGACGTCCTGGACCGCGAGCCCGAGCGACTCGAAGACCGTGATGTCCTCCCGCGCCGTGCGTCCGGCGCACCGGCCGGTGAGCACCTCGCCGATCTCGCCGCGCACGTGTTCCGCGCCGAAGCGGCTCTCCCGCATGGGGAACAGCAGGTCTCCGGCCTCGGTGAGCGCCGATTCCCTGCTGTCCGTCAGGACCCTTGCCCGTGCGACGAGTTCGGAGGTCAGTTCGCGCCGGCCGGGGAAGACCGCGCCGACGGCGTTGACGTGCGCCCCGGGCCGGACGGACGCCGCGTCCAGGACCGGCTCCGGGCTGGACGTGACCGTGCAGATCACGTCGGCCCCGGCGACCGCCTCCGGCACCGAGGACACCGCGCGCACCGGCAGCCGGCCCGCGAACCCGGCGGCCAGCGCCCGGGCGTGCGCGCCGGTGCGACCCCACACCCGGATCTCCCGGGGAGGGCGGACCAGGGACACCGCCTCGATGTGCGCGCGCGCCTGGGCGCCGGTGCCGAGGACGGCGACCACCTCCGCGTCCGGCGGGGCGAGCAGATCGGTGGCCACCGCGGAGGCCGCAGCCGTACGGATCTCGGTGATCACCGTGGCGTCGACCATCGCCAGTGGTGCGCACGTCCCGGGGTCGAGCAGCAGCACGACACCGACGTGCGGATCGAGCCCCTTGGCGATGTTGCCCGGCTGGACGGCGATCACCTTGAGCCCGAACGCGCCCGGACCGGGGCCGGGGCCCAGCGGGACGTGGGCGGGCATCGTCGCGAGGACCTCGCCCTCGGCGTCGCCGGGGGTGATGGTGCGCTGCGGCTGGCGGACCCGGCCGGAGCTGAACAGGGTGAAGGCGCGGCGCATGTCCTCGATGGCCCGGGCCATCGGATAGAGCCCGCGCACGGTGGCGGCGTCGACGGTGAGCACAGCTGACTCCTGACGTGGCCCGGCCCTCAGAGGGGCAGCGACTGGCCGATGATCTCTTTCATGATCTCCGTGGTGCCGCCGTAGATCGTCTGGACCCTGGCCTGCGTGTAGGCCCGGCCGACGAGCGACTCGGAGCTGAAGCCGTAGCCCCCGTGCAGTTGCAGACAACGCCCGATGACGTCGTTGCACAGCTCGGAGTTCCACCACTTGGCCATGGACGCCTCGTCCACCTCCAGCTCGGCGCGGCGGTGCGCCAGCACACAGCGGTCGGTGAAGGCCCGTGCCACGCGCAGCGCGGTGGCCATCTCCGCGAGCTGGAAGCGGTTGTGCTGGAACCGTCCGATGGGACGGCCGAACGCCTCCCGGTCCCTGCAGTACGCCATGGTCTCCTCGAAGACCCGCTCGGCCAGCGCCAGGGAGGTGACCGCGATGGAGAGGCGTTCCCGGGGGAGGTTCTGCAGCAGGTAGAGGAAACCCAGGCCGCGACGGCCGAGGACGTCCGACGCCTCGACGCGGACCTCGTCGAAGGACAGCTCGACGGTGTCGAGCGAATGGATGCCGATCTTGTCCATGGGCCGGCCGACCACGAGTCCGGGGGCCGGCGGCCGCAGCACGACGAGCGTCGCGGCGGGCGGGCCGTCCGGCTTCCGCACGGCCGGATCGAGCGCCGCCACGATGACCAGACCGGCCAGCAGGCCGTGGGTGACGAAGCTCTTCCGTCCCGAGAGGAGGAACGAGCCGTCCGCCGCCTCCGTCAGGGTCGTACGGATCGCGGCGACGTCGCTGCCCGCCTCCGGTTCGCTGATGGCGACGGTCGAGATCAGTTCCCCCGAGCAGAACCCGGGGAGCCAGCGCGCCTTCTGCTCGGCCGTGGCGAGCTGCGCGAAGTACCCGCCCGCCACCTCGCTGTGCAGGTTGAACGCCGGGCTGAGCGTGCCCGCCCGGGCCAGCTCCTCGGTGCGGACCACGTGGTAGAGGTAGTCGTCGACACCGCCGCCGCCGTGGGCGGCGTCCATGTCCGGGGCGAGCAGCCCCTGCCGGCCGGCGGCCAGCCAGGCGGACCGGTCGACGACCCCGGCCTCCTCCCAGGCCGGCAGGTGCGGGGTGATCTCCCGCGCGACGAACTCCCGGACCGTCCGGCGGAACGCCTCGTGGTCCGGGCCGAAGATCTCACGCCGCACTCCCGTCCCCTCCCTCGCCGGTGACCCGGCAGACGGGCAGCAGCGTGCGCAGCCGCTGGATCATCACATGGCAGTAGCCGGCGTTCTGCTCCATCGTGCGCCGGCGCGGGACCGGCATCTTGCCGTAGGCCGGGTGCTCGAAGCGCAGCCCCTCGGCCGGGCCCGACCCGGCCGGGAGCAGGCCCAGCTCCGCCGGCAGCTCCCGGCCCGCCTCCGGAAGGGCGATCGTCAGCGAGGTGTCGGTGACCTCCACCACCCGCGCCTCGCTGAGCGGGACGCCGGGGGCCCGGACCGCCTCGCGGTAGATGTACGGCCGCGCGACCAGGTCCAGGTCGAGGGCGAGCCGCGCCCGCGGGTCCGACCACCACGGCTGGCTCCGGGCGAAGTCGACCAGCAGCCGGTCGAACTCCTCCCGGTGCGAGTGCAGCACCAGGTGGGCCGCCTTGCCGATGTTCAGCAGGTCGTAGTGGTCGTCCGTCGACACCGACTCGGCGACGAACCGGCTCAGCCCGTTCTCGGAGCGCTGCCAGTGCTCGGTCGCCGCCGAGAAGAAGTCCTCGTACGACTGGATGCCCGACCGGTCGAGATGACGTGCCAGCCAGTACGCGCCCCGGGCGTTGTAGAGGCTCTGCACCAGGTAGTAGAACCAGGTCCCCGCCGCGCACTCCTCGCGGCTCACCCACTTGGTGGCCACCACCACGTCCGCCTCGGCGACCGGGTCCGGGGCCCGTTCCGTCTCGATGCCGAGGATCTCCCGCTGGTCGTACAGCGCCGTGTTGTGCAGCAGGAGCTGGGGATAGACCGTGAGGGTGTCGGCCTCCAGCCGGCAGAGCCGGGCCACGCCCTCCTTGAAGGTCTCCAGGGTCTCCCCGGGCAGCGGCCAGATCAGCTCGATGAAGGAGCTGATGCCCTTCGCGTTCAGCTTCGCCTGGAGGTCGGTGTACGTGGACTCGCGGATGTTCTTCCGGTCGATGAGCTCCAGCGCCTCGGAGTTGACCGTCTGCAGCGAGATCGGCTGACTGGTCACCAGGCCGCCGCCGACCAGGATCTCGGTGATCTCCGCGACCCGCTCGGGGCGGTTCTTCGCCGCCGCGATCACCAGCGACGTGGGGAAGCCGAACTCCTCCTTGCAGCGCACGATGTGGCGGCTCAGCTCCACGTCCCGCGGCGAGAGCCCCCAGTTGGCGTCCGCGATGAAGACGCTCGACACCCCGTGCTCGGCGATCCAGCGGATGTCGCCGAGCACCCGCTCCTCCTCGAACTTGTTCACCTTGGAGTTGGTGGCCGCGCCCCAGAAGCAGAAGCCGCAGTGGAAGGGGCAGCCGCGGTTGGTCTCCAGGACGGTGAAGGTGTACTCGCCGCCGTCGAACAGGCCGGTCGTGAACGGCGACGGCACGTCGTCCAGGGTCTTCATCCGGGGCGGCTTGTCGTTGGTGACGAGTTCCCCGTCCGGAGCGCGGTAGCTCACCCCGGACACCTCGGCGAGATCCGGCTCCGGGAGCAGGACCTGGCGCAGGAACTCGTAGAACGGCTGCTCGCCCTCGCCGTTGCAGACCACGACGCGGCGCGCCCCGGCCGGTATGTACTGCTCGCCGTGGTTGATGACCTGGGCGCCGCCCAGGATGAACCAGGCGTCCGGGCGGTGCTCCAGGAGTCCGGCGAGCAGCCGGCGGACCAGGCCGGCGTTCCAGATGTAGCAGCTGAACGCGTACACGTCGGCGTCGCACGCCAGCAGGTCGGCGAGGAGCGTGTCCGGGTCCTCGGACAGCCCCCGCGCGAAGAACGAGAAGTCGCAGGCGTCGGCGACGGCACGGTCCTGGGCCGCGTACGCCTGGAGGTATCCGGAGACGAGCGGGACCGTGTTCTCGTACACCGACAGTTCGACGAACGTCACCTTGGCGGTGCGGGTGGCGGTGTTCACCGGGGGGAATCCTCCGCGGAAGCAGGCGTACCCGTCGCGCCCGGCTCCGCCGGGGAGACGGCACGGGCCAGGTCGGACAGAACGGGGTGGGTGTACACGTCCTCGACGTCGATCCTCAGCCCCTCGCGGCGGGCCTTGCCGACCAGCCGGATGACCCGCAGGGAGTCGCCGCCGATCTCGAAGAAGTCGTCGTCCGGGACGACCGACGGCACGGCGAGCACGTCGGCCCAGAGCGCGGTGAGCAGGGCCAGCGGACTGGACCCGGGCCGCTCGGCCTCCGGCGCGCCGGTGCCACCGGTGCCGTCCGGGGTCACCGGCCGCGCGGCGAGCGCCGCGCGGTCCACCTTGCCCCGTGGCGTCAGCGGGAACGCGGTCACGGCGGTGACCACGGCCGGCATCAGGTAGTCGGGCAGTCGGTCCGCGAGCCGGGCGCGGATCTTCCGTGGGTCCGCGGTGCCGTCGCGCAGCACGGCGTACGCGACCAGCCGGGGCTCCTCCTCGGCCGTGGCGACCACCACCGCCGCGTCGACCGCCTCGTCGGCGCGCAGCGCCGCCTCGACCTCGGCCGGTTCGACGCGAAAGCCGCGGATCTGCACCTGGTCGTCCTCCCGGCCCAGGTAGTGGAGCCGGCCGTCGGCGTCGCGGACGACCCGGTCGCCGGTGTCGTACATGCGCCCGCCGGGAGCCGCGGCCCAGGGGTCGGGCGTGAAGCGGGAGGCGTCCCGGTCGTCCAGACAGCCGAGCGCCACGCCCACGCCGCCGAGATGGAGCCGGCCGGGCTCGCCGTCGGCGACCGGTGCTCCCGCGGCGTCCAGGACGTGCGCGGTGACGCCCGGGAGCGGCGCGCCGATGGACGGCAGACCGGGGTGCGGCGCCGGTTCGACGAGACCGACGGTGGCGACGACGGTGTTCTCCGTCGGGCCGTAGTTGTTGTGCACCCGGAAGGGCAGCGACGCCGGCGGCCGGCGCGTCAGCCGGTCGCCGCCGACCAGGAGGTCCCGCAGCGCGCAGCCCTCCTCCGCGCTCGGCCACTCCAGGGTGAGGAGCTGTTCGGCCAGGGCGGTGGGGGCGAAGGCGACGGTGATCCCCTCGGCGCAGAACCAGTCCCGCAGGCGCTCGGGATCGGTGATCGCCTCGGACGGCACGATGTGCAGGGAGGCGCCGGCCGTCAGGGCCGTCCACGTCTCCAGGACGAACGCGTCGAACGTGGGCCGGGCGAGCTGCGTCGCCCGGTCGCCGGGCCCGACCCGGTAGCGGTCCCGGTACCAGTCGAGGAGATTCCCCAGTCCCCGGTGGCCGATCAGCACGCCCTTGGGGCGGCCGGACGAGCCCGAGGTGAAGTTCACGTAGGCGAGGGAGTCCTCGGCGTCCACCGCCTCGGCGGCCTCAACGGGCGGCGCGGCGCCGGAGCCGGCGACGTCCCGGAACGCGCCGACGTCCAGGGGCTCGTACGACTCCAGGCCCAGCCGCCGCACGTGCTCCGGCCGGCTCACCAGGGCCGTCGCCGAGCTGCGCGCCAGCAGGTCCCGTACGCGCTCGGGCGGCTGGTCCGGGTCGAGGAGCAGGTACGCGGCACCCGCCACGAGCACGCCGGCGCAGGCCGTCACGGCGTCGGCGGAGCGTTCGAGGCAGACCGCCACGACGTCACCGCGCGCCACCCGGGACGAGCGCAGCCGGTCCGCGAGTGCGGCCGACCGGGCCCACAGGTCGGCGTAGCTCAGGGCGCCGGCCGCGTCCTGGACCGCCACGTGCCCGGGCCGCCGGGCGGCGTGCCCGGCCAGCATCCGGACGAGCGGCGGAGGTCCGAGGGTTGGGGTTCCGAGGGGTGAGGTTCCGAGGGGTGGAGTGCCTGCTTCCGGGACCGCTTCGAGCACTCCACTGCCTCCTGACAGGTGCGCGGGCTGACGACCGCTGTGAATGGGGGTGGGGTGAGGGGGCGCAGCTCCGGCGCCTCGCGGGCGTACGGAGCGCCGCACCGTCCAGTCTGGTGACGGGGCGTCGGCGGTGCCATGGGACTCAGGTCCCTGCCGCTCCGCCGCCGGGCGGAGCCGGCGCGGCGCGGTCCCGTCGGGGCGGCCCCGGGTCCCCGCCCCCCCCGGCGCGGCGCGCCGGCGCCCGGGGGCGCCCCCCCCCACCACCGGGCCGGCCCGCCGCGAGGTTGGCGGGGTCCCCGCGTTGGTCTCCGGCGCCCGCCAGGGCCTCCTCGAAGGTCCCGGTGGTGCGCAGCGCCCACACGGCGGAGCC
>NZ_JBHYKM010000048.1:30091-41179 GCF_042741435.1 Streptomyces sp. NPDC058955
GTCGTCGGGGGGGCGGGGGGGGGGGGCGGGCCTTGGCCCGGGGGCCCGGGCCCGCGGCGCGGGGGGGGGGGCGCGGGGGGGGGGGGGCCGGGGGGGGGGGGCGGGGGGCCCCCCCCGCCAGGGCGCGGCGCGCCCCGTACACGCAGGCACCGAGCGCGAGCCAGGCCAGACCGGTGGCGGCCCCGCGCGGACCGGTCGCCACCAGCATGCCGACGACCGCGAGGAAGGCGAGCGGAAGCAGCAGCCGGGGCGCGGGGGTGCGGAACGCGGGTGCGGGCGCCGTCGGATCGCGTCGCAGCCGTACCAGCGCGAGGAGCGGCGGGAGGAAGTGGAGGACGTACAGGAATCCGCCGGCGGTCGCCGCCAGCGAGACGCTGCCGGTCAGGGCGACGGCGGCGAGCAGCGCGCCGTCGACGGCGACGGCCGTGCGCGGTGTGCCGGAGCCCGGCCGGACGGCCGCGAGGCCGCGGGGCAGCAGGCCGTCCCGCGCCATGGCGAACAGGGCCCTGGAGGTCACCATGAGCAGGGCGTTGCCGGCCGCCGCGAGCGTGAGCAGGGCGCAGCCGAGCATCAGCCACCGGGCCGGTTCCCCGCCGAAGCCGCGCGCCACGTCCGCCAGCGGCGAGGCGGAGGACCCGAGCACCCGCGTCGGGGTGGTGCCGAAGGCGACCAGCGCGACCAGGAGGTACAGCGCGAGCACGACGGCGAGCGTCAGCAGGATCGCCAGCGGCAGGTTGCGTTCCGGGCGCCGGATCTCCTCGCCCGCCGCGGCCACCATGTCGAAGCCGCCGAAGGCCAGGAACACCACCGGTGTGGCCAGCAGGACCCCGGACACGCCGTGGGGGGCGAACGGCGTGAGGGTCGCCGTGCCGACCTCGCCGGCCCCCCACACGGCGAAGGCCACGAAGCCGGTGACCGCCACCAGCAGCACACCGGTCTGGGCCCAGCCGGCGAGGCGGGCGCCGAGCAGGTTGACCCCGGTGCACAGCGCCACCAGGCCGACCGCGCCCACGGGCGCCGGCGGTCCGCCGGCGGCCTGCAGGTACTCGCCGAAGCCGATCGTGATGTAGCCCGAGGCGAGCAGATAGCCGCCCCAGTAGATCCAGCCCATGGCGAATCCCCAGCGCTCGCCGAGGACTTCCCGCGCGAAGGCGTAGCCGCCGCCGGCCACGGGCAGCCGGCAGGCCAGTTCGGCATAGGGGAGGGCGATCAGCACGGAGACGGCGGACGCCAGCACGAAGGCGAGGAGCGCGGCGGGGCCCGCGGTGTCCGCGGCGACCTTGACCAGGGTGAAGATGCCGCCGCCGACCGTGCCGCCGATGCCGATGGCCAGGGCGTCCCGCAGTCCCAGTTCGCGGCGCAGCCGGGTCACGGGCGGCGCCTCAGCCGGTGCGCGGTCCATGCCCCGGGCCGTCCGCGAGCGCCTTCTCCAGCGCCGCGCACAGGTCGCCGAGCACGGGACGGGTGAGGACGAGCTTCAGCGTCAGCGGCAGCCCGCGGTCCTCGGCGAGCATCACCGCCTTCACCGCGAGCAGCGAGTCCCCGCCGAGCTGGAAGAAGTCGTCGTCGGGCGAGACCCGTGCCACGCCGAGCAGTTCGCTCCAGACCTCGGCCATGGCGGACTCGATCCACGACGAGGGCGCGGCGCGCTCCCCGTCCGCCTCCGCCTCCGCCGGCACCCGGCCGAGGGCGACCAGGGCCTCCCGGTCGACCTTGCCGTGCAGCCCCCGCGGCAGGACGTCGTGCTCGACGTAGCCGCCGGGCCGCATGTACTCGGGGAGGCGCCGCGCGAGGTGCGCGGCCAGGGACGCGCGCCTGCCCGGCTCGCCGCGCGGGCCGGCCGGGACGAGGTGGGCGACCAGGCGCTCGGCGCCGGAGTCCTCCCGGACCAGGACCACGCACGCGTCCCGCACGTCCGGATGGCTGTTGACGGCCGCCTCCACCTCGCCCAGTTCCACGCGGTGGCCGCGCACCTTCACCTGGTCGTCGAAGCGGCCCAGGTACTCGATGAGCCCGTCGGCGCGCATGCGGCCGCGGTCCCCGGTCGCGTACATCCGGGCGCCGGGCTCGTCGGCGTACGGGTCGGGCAGGAAGCGCAGGCTCGTCGCGCCGGGCCGGCCGAGATAGCCGCGGGTGACCGCCACGCCTCCCGTGTGGATCTGGCCCTCGCCGCCCGGGCCGACCCGGCGGCCGTGCTCGTCGAGCAGCCGCAGCGTGACGCCGGCGAGCGGCGTGCCGAGCGGGGGGTTGGTCTCGTCGTCGGGGATGGGTCCCATGGCGTGGGCGCTGACGCACGTGGTGGCCTCCGAGGGGCCGTACCCGTTGATGAGCAGGTTGTCCGCGCCGCGCGCGGTGTGCCGGGCGGTGAAGGCCCGGGCCCGGTCCATGGACATCACGCTGCCGCCGACGATCAGCCGGCGCACGCTGTCGAACGCCTCGGGGCGGGCGTCCCACAGCACGTGGAACAGCGTGGTCGTGATCAGCGCGGTGCTGATCCGCTCCCGGATCAGCAGGTCGGGCAGCTCCTCGATGGCCTGGTACGAGGGGGCGGCGATGACGAGCCGCCCACCGGAGGCGAGGGCGCCCCAGATCTCGAAGGCGGCCACGTCGAAGGCGAGCGGGGCGAGTTGGAGGAAGGACTCGCCGGGGCCGAAGTCGACGTAGCTCTGCCGCGGGTCGACCAGGTTGACGGCTCCGCGGTGCGTCACGCCCACGCCCTTGGGGGTGCCGGTGCTGCCGGAGGTGTAGACGACGTACGCCAGGTTGTCGGGGTGCGGGCGGGGCGCCGGGGACGGGGCGGACGGCCCGGCGGGGCCGGAGGAGGTGCGGGTTTCGGTGGGTGCGGTGGGCTCGGTGGGCTCGTCCTCGACGAGCAGGGTGCGCACCGGGGCGGCGAACGGCGCGTCCGGTCCGCCGGCGCTGCTCAGGACCAGCCGCACCGCGCACTGCTCGGCCATCAGCGTCAGCCGGGCCTCGGGGTAGTCCAGCGGCAGCGGCAGATACGCGGCTCCCGCCTCCACCACGGCCAGCATGCCGACCACGGCCTCGATGCCCCGGTCCAGGTGGATCCCGATGATCTGCTCGGGGCCCGCGCCGAGCGAGCGCAGCCACGCGGCGCGCCGCCGCACCCGCCGCAGCAGCTGGGTGTAGGTGAGGGTCCGTCCGTCCGCGGTGACCGCCGGCGCGTCGGGGTGGGCCTCGGCCACCGCCGCGAACCGCTCGTGCAGCAGCGGGCTGTCTGTCGTCATGGGTCTCACTCCGCGTCGTCGGCGTGCTTCGGGGGCCGGGGGCGCGGGTCCACGCGGGGCGCGAACCGCACCGGCAGGCTGCTCAGCCCCCGCATGAAGGTCGAGTAGACCGGGACGGCCTCCCCGGTGATCTCCCAGCCGTCGGCGTACCTGACGAGCGCCTTCAGCAGGGCGGTCATCTCGATCCGCACCAGCCGGGCCCCCGGGCAGGTGTGCGGTCCGCGCAGGAAGCTGAGGTGGCGGTTGGGGGTGCGGCCCAGATCGAGCCGCCGCGGGTCGCCGAACCGGTCCTCGTCGTCGTTGGCCGAGCTCATCCAGGCCGTGACGATGTCGCCCTCGGCGATCCGTACGCCGCCCAGCTCCGTGTCGCGCACGGCGGTGCGCCCCACGTGCATCGGCGCCGTCGTCCAACGCAGGAGTTCCTCGACGGCCGTGTCGAGACCGACCTCGCCGCGCACCAGCCGCCGCCACTGGTCGGGGTGGTCGGCGAGCGCCTGGACCGTGCCGGTCATGGTGTAGCGGGTGGTCTCCTCGCCGCCGAGGAGCAGGCTGTAGCAGTTGTAGAGCAGTTCGTCCTCGGTCAGCCCGAGCTCGCTCCCGGTCATCCGGACGAGCAGGCCGAGCAGGTCGTCGCCGGGCTCGCCGCGCAGCGAGCGGACCAGCCGCGCGAAGTACAGCAGGATCTCCTGGCGGGCCAGCCGGGTCGAGACGTCGTCGGTGACCGGCGTCTCGGAGGCGAGGGTGTGGCTGGCGTCCGCGTACAACGCCTCCCGGTCCGCCTCCGGCACCCCCAGCATGTCGCAGACCGCGGCCATCGGGATCGGCCGGGCGACGTCCCTGGCGAAGTCGGCCTCGCCCCGGGCCACGGCCGCGCGGACCAGGCCGTCGATCCGCGCGACGATCCGCTCCTGGTACGGGGCGAGCGCCGGCGCGGTGAACGCGCGCATCAGCTCGCGGTGGACGCTCCGGTGCCGGGGGCCGTCCGAGACGGCGAGCATCCCGCCGCCCGCCGGGTCGCCGCCCGCGAGCAGCGTCCCCAGGGTGTTGCCCCGGACCGAGGTGAAGCGTGCGGAGGAGACGCAGACCTCCTCGACCAGCCGGTGGGGGGTCACGACCCAGAAGCCCCGGCCGTCCGGCGTGGCGTGGCGGGCGACGGGCCGGTGGCGCCGCAGGTGCCGCCAGAGCGGCCGCAGGTCCCGCTCCGCGTGCACCACCGGGTCGGTGAGGTCGGCGTCGGCGAGATCCGGTACGACGGTCACCGTCACCGCCCCTCCCGAGCGGGGGTGTCGTCCGTGTCGTCCGTCATGGCGCGGCGCAGCGACAGCGGACGCATGTCCGTCCACAGGGCGTCGACGCGGGCCGCGCACTCCTCCGCGGTGCCGGCGGGACCGACCGCGCGCCATCCACGGGCCGCCGGCCAGGAAGCCGGGACGGTCGCGTACTGCAGTTCGTCGTTGACCATCACCACGTACCGCTCCCCGTGGGTCACGCGGTCCCCCTCCTGGTCGGCATGCGCGGAACGGGTCCCAGTGTGCTGACCCGGCACGTCACCCGGCCATGGGACGGGAGTCCCAGTCGGCGGCCCTCGACTCCAGCGCGCGGATGGTCCCGCCCGGCCCGCTGGGACCCTGGTCCTGCCCGCCCGGCCGGTCCGGTCCGCCTTGCCAGTCCTGCCCGCCCTGTCTGCTCTGCCTGTCCTCCACCGACAGCAGTCCTCTGCGGAGCCCGATGACGAGGGCCTCGGTGCGGTCGGACGCCTGGAGCTTGGAGAAGAGCGAGGTGATGTGGTTCTTCACCGTCTTCTCGGAGATGCGCAGCAGCGTGGCGATCTGACGGTTCGTCCGCGCGCTGCCGATGAGGCGCAGGATGTCGTACTCACGGCTGGTCAGGTTGTCCGTCCGGGGATCCGCGGCCGGGTGCTCGTCCGCCTTGGCGCAGGCGACGAGGGCCGAGGTGGCCCGGCTGAGCCGTCCCGCGTGGAGGACGGAGCGTCTGGCCTCCTCGCTGACCGAGCGGCTGTGCTCCTCCACGACGTCGAGCAGGAGCGGCGGGATCCGGCCATCCGTCGGCGCGCACAGCCACACCATCGCCGCCCGGGCCCGCTCCCGCCGCTCGTGCGCCACGCCCGGAGCGGTGGCGAGGCCGGCGACGAGCGCGGCCAGTCCGGGCCGGTCGAGACCGGCGAGATGGAGCCATTCGTCGAAGTTCCGGGTGATTGCGCCGCCTGATTTGTTTGCCACCAAGAGCGGCCCCCCAAAGTCATATCCCTATGTCACCGGCGGAGTCGACGCCGGAGTGATCGGCGGTGATCAAAACACACGGGGGAGGGGAATCGCGCGACTTCACCTGACAGATTTCACATGGCGAGACCGGTGGTCGAATAGTTTGTCAGGTCGGTTATCGGGGTGGACTGACGTGCGCCGCAACTGCCGTCCACTGCTGCGGAGTTGAGGAGAAATGAACGCATCATGACGCGGATCTCGCCATCCGAGATCGGGTTCGCAAGGGCTTGATCATTCCCGTGGGCCGTGGTTGCCTTCCTGGGCTAGCCTCCAGGGAACACCTGATGAGGTCGTTGATTTTCCGTTTGTCACGGGGGAGCCCATGAAGCACGCGAAGAATCATTCGGATCGCGTTCGACATCTCCACACACTCGGTCCGCACGGCACCAACCTGGAAGCCGCGTCCCACGAATGGCTTCGGCGGGGCGGCATCCAGGGAACGGTGACGCTGCACGCGTCGATCGAGTCCGCGCTCGAAGCCGTTCCGGACGACGGGGAGCACGCGCTGGTCGCCTGCGCGGTCTATCCCGCGCTGCACACGCTGGTCTTCGGCAACCTGCACCGCCTGCACATGATCGACAGTTTCGTCATGCCGACGCACAACATGGTGCTCGCCACCAACGGCACGGCCCGGCCCGCGACCGTCGCCTCCCACCCGGCGCCGACGGGGCTCATCCCCGCCGGTGCGGAGGTCCGGGAGGTGCTGAGCAACTCCCAGGCGGCCATCGACTGCGCCGAGGGACGCGTCGAGGGCTGCATCACCACCATCGTCGCGGCCGAGAACCACGGACTGCGCGTGGTACGGGACTTCGGCGCCGTGCCCATGGTGTTCACCGTCCACCAGGTGCTGGCGGTCGACGTCGAGAGCGAGCTGCCGCTCCCGGTGGGAGCCGCGCTGTGAACCTCGCGACCGCTCCCGTCCCCGCCGGCCTGCTGGCCGACGCCGACGAACTGACCGGGTCCCTCATCCCGATGGTCGACCGCTTCCGGGAACGGCAGGCGGACGACGGAACCGTCCCCGAGGCGACCGAGGCCGACCGTGCGCTGCTCGGCCGCATCCGCGACGAGGCGTGCGCCTGGTACGCGCGGCGCGGCGGCGACGCCCAGGCGGACGCGCTGGCGGCCGACGTCGAGGGCTGGCTCGCGGCCGGCCTGGACACCCCGCCCCACTTCGCCCGCTCGCGGGACGCCCTGCGCGTGCCCGAGGACGGCGAGGCCGTCTTCTTCCTCGCGCCGCTGCAGAGCACCAACAGCGCACCGCCCGTGGGCAAGCGGCTGGACTGCTTCTTCGCCCTGCGCAAGGAGCCCGCCGCGCTGCCCGAGCTGGCCGTGTCGTATCCGCACCCCAAGAACAACTGCCAGTCGCTGGTCCTGATCACCGGCAGCGCCGGGTTCCGGCAGGGCAACTGCCTGGTGTTCTTCCCGGAGAACGTGGCCGCTCACGACAAGATCACCGAGCAGCCCTACGCCATGTTCTTCTACAACAAGATGCGGAAGATCCACGAGACCTACGCGCTCACCGGGGCGGAGGCCGTCCTGACGCCGGAGTCCCTGCCCCGGGCGTCCACGGGCCTGGACGCGGCCGTGTGCTTCGAGGCCCGGGCCATCTGGGGCTATCTGCACGACTCGATGCACTACCAGGGGCTGTGGCCGTTCGACGAGCACATCTCGCTGAAGATGAACTGGTTCGTCGGCCTCCTGGAGGAGATCAAGGTCGACGCCAAGACCGTCCTCGCCTGCCAGGACGGCGACGTCGTCCCGTTCGCCGAGGAGCAGACCGACATGATCCTGCTGGAGCGGATCTTCCGCTACCCGCAGGCGGACGACGCCACCCGCAACTTCGACTCGGGCACCGGGGTGTTCCTCTACTCGTGGCTGCGCGAGCACGGCGCGCTGGCCGGCTCCCCGGCCGACGGTTCCCTCCTCCGCTTCGACCGGGCCAAGGCCCTCGACGCGCTGCGGGAGTTCGTCGCCACGGTCGAGAAGCTGGAGGCGGAGGTCACGACCGACGACGAGTACCGCACGGCCGCCAGGGAACTCGTACGCCGCTACCTTCCCGCTCCCGAGCCCGCCCCCGCCGGCGCGCGGCGGCAGCGGTACGCCTTCACCGAGGACCAGCGGGTGCTGCTGCGGGCCAAGCAGGGCCTGGACCGGATGCCCGCGCTGGAGTTCGAGCGCGCGGAATGGTGACGGACGCCTCCCCGCGCACCCGCCGGGGCGGGCTCCTCGTGGTGCCCGCCCTGTCGGTGCTGATGATCGTGCTGCTGGCGGCCGGCTGGGTGCTGGCCGGCCATCTGGTCGACGGCGCCCCTCCGCTGGCGGTGGCGGCGGGGCGGACGGCGGCCAGTTTCGCGGTCATCACCGTCGTCGCCCTGCTGCACCCGAGGCTGCGGTCCGAGGCCCGGACCGCGACCACCCGCGGCGGGAGCGTCGCGCTGCTGGCCTTCCTCGGCTTCTTCGCGTACTACTCGGGGACCCTGCTCGGGACCGGCTTCATCGGCGCCTCCCGGGTCGGCCTGATCGTCTCCCTGCTGCCCTGCCTCACCTTCGTGATCGGCGCCGTCGCGTTCCGCGAGCCCTCCTCGCGGCGCAAGGTCCTGGGCACGGCGCTGGCCGTGCTCGCGGCCCTCGGATACGCCCTGGCCGACGCCTCCGCCGGCGACGGCGGAGGGACCGGGACCGGCGGAGGCGCCCTGGTGAGCGGGGGCCTGCTGGCGCTCGGCGGCACCTTCACCTACGCGGTGTACGGCTACGTCTACCGGCGACGCATGGCGGACCTGTCACCGGTCGCGTCCCTGCCCGCCATCACCGGCGCGGGCACGGTCATGCTGGGGCTGACGGTCGCCCTGTTCGTCCCGCTCGGGGGAGTCTCCGCGGCCGACTGGGGCGGCATCGCGGCCCTCGGCGTGGTCCTGACCGCCCCGGTCTTCCTCATCTCGCACGAACTCATCCTGCGCAAGGGGCCGTTGTTCACCTCCGCGCTCGCGCTCGTGGTGCCGTTCCTGGTGCGGCTGGGCGAGTGGGCCCTGGGCCGGGAGGCCGCGCCGGGACCGCTCGTGCTCCTGCTGCTCCTGCTCTGCGCGGGCGGCGTGTGGCTCACCATCGGCGGCGCCGCCACCCCCGGGCGCGCCGCGACCGGGGCGGCGGAGGACCAGGAGTCCACCGGGGAAGCGACCGGGGCGGCGGAGGACCAGGAGTCCACCGGGGAAGCGGCCGGGTCGCGCACCCGGCAGGAAACATCGTGACGGCAAAGGACCTTGTGATGACGACGGACAGACCCCGCCCCACCCTCGTGCTCGTCTACCAGCGCGCCTCGCTGCCCTGGATCTTCGAGGGCGCGGAGCGGGCCGGCATCGACCTCGTACTGGTGCCCCGGCCCGACGAGGAGGTGTCCGAGGACGAGCTGCCGCCCGCCGTGGTGGAACTCCTGCGGCTCGACATCGACGCCGACCGGGCCGGCGCGCTGGACGCCCTGCGGCGGCGGCACGAGGAGAACGCCTTCCAGGGCATCGCCACCCTCTTCGACCCGGCCGTGCCGTTCGTCGCCGAGGCCGCCGAACTGCTCGGGCTGCCCGGCATCGGCCGCGACGTGGCGCTCGGGGCACAGGACAAGCGCGTCATGCGGGAGCGCCTGGCCGCCGCGGGCCTGAACGTGCCGGGCTTCGTCCGGCTGGACCGGGCGGCCGACTGGGAGGAGGCGGCGCGGCTGGCCTTCCCCGTCGTGGTGAAGCCGGCCCAGGGCTTCTCCAGCCTCGGCGTCACCAAGGCGGAGACCCCGGAGAGCCTGAAGAGCGTCGTCGACGAGGTGTGGCGGACCAGCGCGGGCAAGTTCGGGCAGGTGGACGGCCTGGTCGTCGAGGAGTACCTGGACGGACCCGAGTTCGCCGTCGAGTCCCTCGCCCGGGGCGGAGACGTGCGGATCCTCACCATCGGCTACAAGGGCGACCCCCAGGGGCCGCACTTCGAGGAGGGCGTCTACCGCGCGCCGGCCGAGCTGCCCGAGGCGGTGCGGGACGACATCGTGCGCGAGGTGACCGCCGCGCACAAGGCCCTCGGCATCACGGACGGCCCCACCCACACGGAGCTGCGGCTGCGCGGCGGCACCACGCCGTACCTGCTGGAGATGGGGGCCCGGATCGGGGGCTCGGGCGTGTCCCACTACATCGTCTCCGGGGTGACCGGCCTCGACTTCGCGGCGCAGGCCCTGCGGATCGCCGCCGGCATCACAGACGGGATCACCGACGGGACCGACGCGGGCTCGGGCGCGCTGCCGGCGCCCCTCGGAGCCGCGGCCAACTACATCGTCCCCTGCGGCGGATACGGACGGATCACCGCGATCCACGGCCTGGACGCACTGCGTGACGACCCCAGGGTCGACCACGTCGTGCAGATGCTCTTCCCCGGCGACGTCGTGAGGCCCTACCCCGACTTCACCGGCTATCCGGCGTTCGTGCTGTCCCGGCACGGGAGCACCGCCGAGACCGAGGAGTTCCACCGGTTCCTGGAGCAGTCCATCCGCATCGAGTACGCCGAGGGCACCGGCCACGGCAACGAGGGGCAGGCATGACCACCACCGCGTTCGACGACCGCGACGGCGTGATCTGGCTGGACGGGGCGTTCGTGCCGTGGCGCGACGCGAACCTGCACGTCCTGTCCCACGGGCTGCACTACGGCGGCGGCATCTTCGAGGGCATCCGCGTCTACGGCGGCCGGGCCTTCAAGCCCGTCGAGCACTTCGAGCGCTTCCACGCCTCGGCACGGGAGCTGGGCTTCCGCGTCCCCTTCGGCCCCGCGGAGCTGGACGCCGCCATGCGGGAGACCATCCGGCGGCAGGACATCGTCGACGGGTACGTCAGGCCCGTGGCCTGGCGCGGCAGCGAGCAGATCAGCGTGTCCGGAGCGGGCACGTCCGTCCACGTCGCGATCGCCGCGTGGGAATGGCCGCACGTCTTCTCCGACGACGCACGCACCCGCGGCATCCGGCTGCGCACGTCCCGGTGGCGGCGTCCGTCCCCGGACACCGCGCCGGTACGGGCCAAGGCGGCGTCGCTGTACAACATCTGCACCCTCGCCCGCGACGAGGCGGAGGCGGCCGGATACGACGACGCGCTCCTGCTGGACTACCGCGGCCACCTGGCGGAGGCCACCGGGGCCAATCTCTTCCTGGTGATCGACGGGGCCCTGCACACGCCGACCCCGGACACCTTCCTCGACGGCATCACCCGGCAGACGGTCCTCTCCCTCGCCGAGGACCTGGGGATCGCCGTCCACGTACGGCACATCGGGCCCGAGGAACTGGACCGCGCCGACGAGCTGTTCCTCACCGGCACGGCCTACGAGGTGCAGCCGGTGCGTGCCGTGGACGAGCGTTCCTACGAGGTCGGAAGCGTCACCTCGGCGCTGGCGAAGGCGTACACCGACCTGACCCGTGCCGTGACCGTGCCGTAGCCGTCCGGCCCACCCCCCCCACCCCACCCCCCCCCCAGCGCCCCCCGGCCCCCGACGGCGGACGACCCACCCCCCGCCGCCCCCCGGCACCGGCGCCCCCCGCCAGCCCC
>NZ_JBHYKM010000048.1:41189-52794 GCF_042741435.1 Streptomyces sp. NPDC058955
TCGCCGACCTGACGACCTTCGAGCTCAACGATGCGTTCGCCCCCCCCCCCCGCCGCGGCCACCCCCCGAGGGCCGGCCCACCCCCCCCCCGCCGCCCCCCGGACCCGGGAGCCCGCGACGCGGCCGCCTCCGCCGCCCCGCCCCGCCGCCGACGAGCGCGCGGCGCCGGCCGGAGACGCGCGCCCTCGCACGTGACCACCCTCCATGGGAGACCTTCCGTGATATGCGACGCCCTGCTGCCCCCGTCCCTGTCCGCAACCGACATCCCCGGCATTGTCGGCACCGGCAGCGGGAACTGACCCATGCCGACCGACGTGGACTTCCACCTCCCCTTCCCGGCCGTCGGCGTCCGCCCCGAGGCGGTCGAGCGCGCCCGGCGGCGCGGCGTGGCCTGGGCCACCGCTCAGGGCCTGATCCCGCCGACCCCGGCCGCCACCGGCTACTTCCTGGCCATGCGCCTCGCCGACGTCGCCACGGGCTTCGCCCCCGAGGCCGACGGAACCGACCTCGACGTGATGACCGACCTCATCACCTGGACCGCGGTCTGCGACGACTTCTTCGACGGACCGGCCGGGGACGACCCGGAGTTCGCCGCCGCCACCGTCGCCGCGCTCACCTCGGTGACCGCGGCCGGCGGGCCGGTCGCCGCTCCCGCCGGGGTCGAGGCCCTCACCGCCGCCACCGTCGACCTGTGGGCCCGGATGCGGGAGCCCATGTCCCCGGAGTGGCGGGCGCGGGCCGGCCACGGCTGGGGCCGCTTCCTGCGTTCCTTCCTCGCCGAGGCCGACGCCCGCCGCGCCGGGACCGTTCCCGACCTGGCCGGCTACCTGGCCCTGCGCCGGGAGACCATGGCGATGTACGTCTACCTGGACGCGGTCGAGCGCGCGGGACGCTACGAGGTGCCCGAACGGGTCCTGGCCGACCCGGCCGTGCGACGGCTCGCCGAACTCCAGATCGACATCATCGCGCACTGCAACGACGTCCACTCCATCGAGCACGAGGAGGCCCGTGGGGACACCCACAACCTCGTCCTCGTCCTGGAACACGAGACCCGCCGCCCGCGCGACGAGGTGGTCGAGGAGGTCCGCCACCGGGTGGACGTCCTCGTCACCCGGTTCCGGCACACCGCCGCCACCCTCCCCGAGCTGTGCGACCGGCTCTCCTGCGACCCGGCCGAGCGGACCGCGACCCTGCGTCATCTGACAGCCCTCACGCGGCAGTTGAGAGTGACCTACGACTGGTCCCTCGCCACCACCCGCTACACGCGGCGGTCCGGATCGGGCCGGCGCCCCGACTACCTGAGCGCGAGCGACGCCGGGCGCGGCGACCTCCTCCTCGTGGCCGACCGGATCGGACAGGCACCATGACCGAGCGCACCACCCCGCCGACCCGGGCGGCCCGCACCCTGCCGGGCGGCCTCCCGCTGGTCGGGCACGCCCCCTGGCTCGCCCTGCGACCGCTGGACTTCGTGGAACGGCTGCGCGACCACGGCGCGGTCACCCGCTTCCTGATCGGCCCCCGGCCCGCCTACATGGTCGGCACCGGGGAGCTGATGAAGGAACTGCTCATCACCCACCAGAGCGGCTTCGAGAAGGGCGGGCCCCTCTTCGAGCAGGCCACGAAGCTCCTCGGCAACGGACTCGCCGCCTCCAACGGCGAGTTCCACCTGCGGCAGCGCCGCCTGTCCCAGCCGGCCTTCCACCACACCCGGATGGGCCTGTACGCGCGGGCCGCGCTCGACGCCGCCGACGCGGTCTCCGCGACCTGGCGCGACGGCCAGGTGGTGGACCTCGGGCCCGAGCTCAACGACATGACCATGGACATCCTGTCCAGGACGCTCTTCTCCTCCGTCACCGCGGACGCCGCGGCCGAGATCCGGCGCTGTCTGCCCGCCCTCGTGGCGGGCGTGGGGCGGCGGGCGTTCATCCCGGTCGAGTTCGTCCACCGGCTCCCGCTGCCGGTCAACCGGCGCGAGGCGGAAGCACTGCGGAGTCTGTACGACGTGGTCGACGCCATCATCGCCGACTACCGGGCCAGTGACCTGGACCAGGGCGACCTGCTGTCGATGCTCATGTCGGCGCGCGACGAGCAGACCGGCGAGGGCATGACCACCGAGCAGGTCCACGACGAGGTCCGCTCGATGATGGTGGCCGGCACCGAGACCTCGGCCACCCTGCTGCTGTGGGCCTTCCAGGTGTTCGCCGCCCGCCCGGACGTCGAACGCCGGGTGCACGCCGAACTGGAGGAGGTGCTGGCGGGCGCGCCGGTGGCGTACGCGGACCTGCCCCGGCTGCCGTACCTCGGCCGGGTGGTCCAGGAGCTGCTGCGGATGTTCCCGACCGGCTGGATCCTCACCCGGCGGGCCACCCGAGAGGTCGACCTCGGCGGCTGGCGCATCCCCGAGGGCGCGGACGTGTTCTTCAGCCCGTACGCCCTGCACCGCGACCCCGCGGTCTTCGCCGATCCCCACCGGTTCGACCCGGACCGCTGGCTCCCCGAGCGGGCGGCCGCCGTCCCCCGCCACGCCTATCTGCCGTTCGGCGCCGGCGTGCGCAAGTGCATCGGCGAGTCCCTCGCCTACGCGGAGATCACGCTGATCCTCGCCTCGCTCATGGTCCGCTGGCGGATGCGGTCCCTCACCGGCCGGCCGCCCCGCCCGGTGGCCGGCTCCACCCTGCGGCCCAGGGAGTCCCGGATGCGCGTGGAAGAGCGCCGCCGGTGACCGGCGACACCGGCACCCGGCGGGGCGGGACGCTGACGCACCCCCTCCCCGCCGACCGGGACGCCTCCGGCCCCGACGCGCTGCGGTCGATGCTGGAGCGGGTGGAGGAGGAGCTGCGGACCTACCTCGCGCGGGAGCGGTTCCGCTGGGCACGGGAGGACGGCCGGGGCGCCGAGCCGGCCCTCGCGGTGTCCGAGCTGGTCGGGGCGGGCGGCAAACGGCTGCGGCCGCGCTTCCTGCTCAGCGGCTACCTCGCGGCCGGGGGACGACCCGGGAAGGCCCCGGTCCGGGCCGCGATGGCGCTGGAACTGCTGCACGTCTCCGCCCTCATCCACGACGACGTGATGGACGACGCGGACCGCCGCCGCACCCGGCCGACCGTGCACGCCCGCCACGCCGGACTGCACCGGAGCCGCGGCTGGTTCGGCGAGCCCCGCCGTTACGGCGAGTCGGTGGCGATCCTCGCCGGCGACCTGGCCTGGGCGTACGCCGACCACCTGATGACCGGCACGCCCCGGGCCGTCGCCGAGGAGTGGTTCGCGCTCAAGGCCGAGCTGATCGCGGGCCAGGCCATGGACGTGACGGCCGCGGCGGAGCTGACCCCCGACGCCGGACTCGCCCGGCACATCGCGGTGCTCAAGTCCGGCCGGTACACCGTCCAGCGCCCGCTGACCCTCGGGGCCCTGCTGGCCGGCCGCACCGACCTCACGCCGGTCTTCGAAGCGTACGGGGAGGCCCTGGGGGAGGCGTTCCAGCTGCGCGACGACCTCATCGACGCCTTCGGCGACGCCACGGCCAGCGGCAAGCCGGCCCGCCAGGACTTCGGCCGCGGCAAGATGACGCTGCTGCTCGCCCAGGCGATGCGCGCCGACCCGCGGATCCGCGAACTGGTCGAGCGGGGCGAGGTGGAGCGCCTGCACGAGCGACTGTCCGGAAGCGCCGTCCACGCGGCCGTCGAGGCGCGCGTCGACCGGCTCGTGGAACGCGCCCGGGCCGCCCTCGCGGACTGCGACCTCCCGCCCGAGTGGCGCCGGGAACTCGCCGCCACGGCCTCCCTGGTCGCCTACCGGGAGGGATGACGGCCCCCGACACGAAGCCCGAGCGCGCCGGAACCCCGCCCGCTCGGCCGCCCCGCTCGGCCGCCCCGGTGGCCGTGCCGCAGCCCTCCGGCGCGGCTCGGCCACCCGGCGGGCGAGGCGTGCCTAGGGTCGGGGCGCACGACCCGCGTACCGCAGAGGAGCGATCCATGGCGTCCCGGCTCAACCCGTACATCAGCTTCACCGGCCAGGCGAGGCAGGCACTCGACTTCTACCAGGACGTGTTCGGCGGCTCCCCGGAGCTCAACACCTACGCCCAGTTCGGGCAGGCGCCGCCCGGCTACGAGGACAAGATCATGCACGGCATGCTGGAGACGCCCGCCGGCTTCACGCTGATGGTCGCCGACAACCCGCCCGGCATGGACCACACCGTCGGCACCAACATCAGCATCAGCCTCAGCGGCGACGACGACACCGAGCTCCGCGGCTACTGGGACAAGCTCGCCGCGCGCGGAACGGTCTCCGTCCCCCTGGAGAAGCAGATGTGGGGCGACGTCTTCGGCATGTGCACCGACGAGTTCGGCATCACCTGGATGGTCGACATCGCGGGCCGACCCTCCTGACCCGCCCTGACCACCGGAAACGTGGGTGAGAAGCACCTCGAACACCTGGTAGATTGATGTTCGTCGCCGCGAGGGAACGAGCAGCGGCCAACACCTTGTCCGGGTGGCGGAATGGCAGACGCGCTAGCTTGAGGTGCTAGTGCCCTTTATCGGGCGTGGGGGTTCAAGTCCCCCCTCGGACACGATCGACGACGATCCGTGCAGGCCGGTGACCACCGGAGTGCACGGCTCGTCGCCGTATGCCCGGAACCGCTCAGGACCCCGCCGGGCGGACGCCCGTCACGTGGGTGATCCAGGGGAGGTGGGCCGTGATCCTGGTGTTCACCGCGGGGGTGTCGGTGGCGCAGCCGCGGCCGTGGGAGACCAGGGCGGCCAGGGTGGGGCGGCCGGTGGGGGAGCGGTGGAGCAGGGGGCCGCCAGAGTCGTAGACGCAGGTGTCGCGGCCGGGGGTCCAGGTGCAGAGCTGGGCCGGGGTGAGGCCGTCGACGCCGCGGAGGGCGCAGGACGGGTTGGAGAGGGTGTCGAGGGTGACCGTGCGGAGCACGGGGGAGGGGTCGGCGCCGAAGGAGGTCGCGCCCCAGCCGACGGCCTCCAGGCGGGTGTGGGTGAACGATTCGTCAGGTGCCGGGAGCGGGACGGGGCGGACGCCGGCGTCCGGGCGGACCGGGTCCGCCAGGGTGATCACGGCGAGGTCGTCGTGCTGGGTGCGGCGGTCGTAGCCGGGGTGGAGCGTGAAGCGGGCCGGGCGGGCCACGCGCGCGTACCGGGACTCGTCCGCCGTCCGCAGGTCGTGCTCGCCGAGCAGCACCGCGACCCGGCCGGTGTCGGCGTACGAGCCGGTCAGGCAGTGCGCGGCCGTCAGGACGTGCCGGGGGCCGATCAGCGCGCCGCCGCAGAACTGGCGCCGCCGCTCGACGTCGACCAGCGCCGCCACGTACGGGTACGCCCCGGGGGCCGCCTCCCGGCCGCCGACGATCGCCCCCGCCTCGGGCGGCGCGACCGGCGCCGTCGCCAGGAACGCCCCCAGGAGCGCCGCCGTCAGTGCTCTCGCCCGTCCCAATGTGCCCTCCAAGGCGTCGACGCAGCGTGTCCACGACGTCAACGAGCCGATGACGGACGGGTCACCCGGCCCACCCGCCGGCCTACGGCACCCGCGCGGTCCACTCCTCGGTGGCGAACTTCGTCCGGACCAGCTCCTCCGCCCTGAGCAGCTCCTCCGCGGTGACCTCGCCGGTGGTGAGCCCGTAGCGGTCGCGGAAGGAGGCGATCATGTTCTCGATCACCTGTTCCCGGGCGAGGCCGGTCTGCCGGCGGAGCGGGTCGACGCGCTTCTTGGCGCTCTTCGTGCCCTTGTCGGACATCTTCTCCCGGCCGATGCGCAGGACCTCCAGCATCTTGTCGGCGTCGATGTCGTACGACATGGTCACGTGGTGCAGGACGGCTCCGGGGCCGCCGTCCGGGCCGACCATCCGCTTCTGCGCGGCGCCCGCGATCTTCCCGGCCTCGGTGGCGATGTCGTTGAGGGGCTGGTACCACGCCTTGATGCCCATGTCGCCGAGCGCGCCCAGCACCCAGTCGTCGAGGTAGGCGTAGCTGTCGGCGAAGGAGAGGCCCGACACCAGGGACTCCGGCACGGACAGGGAGTAGGTGATGGTGCTCAGGGGTTCCACGAACATCGCGCCACCGCCGGAGACGCGTCGCACCACGGTCATGCCGTGCCGCGCCGCCCCGTCGGGGTCCACCTCGTTCCGCAGCGACTGGAAGCTGCCGATGACCACGGCGGGGGAGGCCCACTCCCAGACCCGCAGCGTGGGAGCCCGCCGGCCGGCGGCGACCTCGGCGGTGAGCACCTCGTCCAGCGCCATGTGCAGGGCCGGCGCCTGGGGTCCCGCGTGCACGAGCTGCCAGTCGTAGTCGCTCCACTCGGTCGCGTGGGCGAGGGCCCGCCGGACGGCGATGCCGATGCCCTCCGCGGTCAGCCCGAACATCACGGTCGACTCGGGAAGGGCCGCGGTGATCCGGGCCGCCAGCTCCGTGGCGTCCGCGCCGGAAGGGGCGCCTTCCAGGGCGCCGTTGATGGCGACGATCGCCTCGTCGGGCTCCAGGAAGAAGTCCCCGGCCACCCGCACGTGGCGCAGTGCCCCGTCCTCGACGTCCAGATCGACGACGACGAGCTTGCCGCCGGGCGCCTTGTACTCACCGTGCACCGTCTCGTTCCCTTCCCAGGTGTGGCCGGGACCCCGGTCCTCGGGGCCCACGACGCGGACAGACCTGCGTATAACGCGCGTCGCGCTCCAGGTCATCCCTCCACGCCGGGGCGGAGCGCGCCGGCCGTCCGCGTGAGCGCCGCCTCGACGGCCGTGAGGCGGTCGGCGAGCAGGTCGAGGGCGGCGACGGCCCGGGCCGCGGGGTCGTCGCCCGCTGCGGCGGCGGACCGGGTCCGGAGGTGGGCCGCGGTCAGCTCCGCCCAGCGCTCGGCCTGCTCGGGGGTGAGGGTGCCGCGCAGGGCGGCGAGCTTGAGGAGGTCGGCCTCGGCGCCGCCGGGCAGGGTGCGGGCCTCGGCCGCGTAGTGGTCGTCGACGACCGCGGCCAGCTCGGCGTCGTCCATGGCGGGCGAGATGCGGGCCGCGATCCGGTTCAGGGTGCGGTACGAGCCCTGGAGCCGGAACGGCGGCTCCGCGCGGGCGCCGCCGGACCGGGCGGCGGAGGCGACGTAGGCCTCGTTCACGGCGAGCACGGTGGTCCGCGCGGCGAGCAGATGTCTCAGCACGGCGAGGATCCGGTCGAGTTCCGCGGGGGCGTACGGGTGGGCGAGCCGATCCCGGCGCGCCGACGGGTCCCCGGCCGCGAGCCGTGTCAGGAGTTCCAGGTCTGACCGGTCCCGCCCGGCCAGCGGGGCGAGGTCCGGGTGGGAGGTGAGGGCGTTCTCGACGAAGCTGAGGGCGAAGGCGTCCGCCCTGCCGCCGAGGACGTCGCCGAGGTTCCACACGTCGGCGCGGTTGGCGAGCATGTCGGGGACGCGGAAGCGCCGCCCGGACCCGGTGTACGGGTTGCCGGCCATGCACACGGCGAAGCGCTTGCCGCGCAGGTCGTGCCCGGCCAGACCGCGGGTGGTGTCGCAGAGCGGGATGAACTTCTGCAGGAACTCGGCCGAGCAGTGCTGGATGTCGTCCAGGTACAGCATCACGTTGCTGCCCGCCGCCAGCGCGAAGGCGATCTTCTCCAGTTCCCGGCGGGCGGTGGCGTCGGGGGCCTCGGCGGGGTCGAGCGAGACCGTCCGCCGCCCGAGCGCCGGGCCGTCGGCCTTCACCAGCAGCAGCCCGAGGCGGTCGGCGACGTACTCGACGAGGGCGGTCTTGCCGTAGCCGGGCGGGGAGAGCAGCAGGAGCAGGCCGTGGGTGTCGGCGCGCCGCCCGGTCCCCGCCGCGCCGAGCTGCTTGGCGAGGCTGTCGCCGACGAGCGGTAGGTAGACCTCGTCGACGAGGGTGTTGCGCACGAAGGAGGCCATGACCCGGGGCCGGTACTCGTCCAGGCGCAGCCGGGCCCGTTCCGCCGCGACGAGTTCGCCGCGGCGGCGCTGGTGGGCCCGGAAGGCGGGGACCTCGTCGGCGGCGAAGCGGGCCGTGCGCAGGAGGAACTCGTCGATCCTCAGCTCCAGCGCGCCGGCCCGCAGCCGCGGGTGGCTGCCGCGCAGCCCGGAGACGGTGGCGGTGGTCGTGCCGTCGACGTCGTAGTGGCCCAGGCCGGGGCAGAGTTCGACGGCGACGGCCTCGGCCAGCACCCCGTCGTCGACGGGGTCGCCGGACGCGTCCGCGTAGGCGCGCAGCCAGCCCTCGACGAGCTGCCGGCGGGCCGCCGGGTCGCGCACGGCGCCGAGGTCCTCGTCGAACGCGCCGGTCCCGGCCGCCTTGCGGAACGCCTCCAGGAGCGTGCGCGCCTCCCGGGAGACCGCGAACCCGGCGGGTTCCGCGGCCAGTTCGTCGACGAGGTACGCGGCGGCCGCCGGATCGCCGGTGCGCTCGGCCAGTTCGCGGCGGAGCGCGTCGAGGCCCGGTGCCGTCCCGAAGAGGTCGCGGGCGCGGGTGAGGGAGACGGCGCGCCGGGACCAGGCGGCCCGGTCGTCGGCGGGCGCCGTGTGCGCCCAGAACAGCTGGGCGCGTGCCCGGGCGGCCGCCGGGTGGCGCAGCGTCCCGGCGCGCTCGCGCAGCCGCAGCACCGCGGCGAGGATCGCCGCCGCGTCGTGGTCGTGGACCCCGCGCTCGTACCCCTCGTCGTACGCGGCCTCGGCGGCCTCCGCGGCCTGCCGGACGAGGGCGGGCAGGTCGGTGGCGAGGGAGTCGGCGCCGTGTTCGGCGAGGAGGCGGGCGGCCAGGTACTCGGAGCGGTAGACGTCCGGGGACTCGGACGGCAGCGTGCGGTCCCAGAGGCGGCGGGTGGCCGGGAGTTCCGGGTCGTCGGTGATCGGGCGGCGGTAGTCGGTGCCGGTGAGCACGAAGGCGAGGGTGTCGCCGTGCGGGACCAGGGTGAGTTCGGGCGCCTGCCGCTGGACGGCGAAGCGGTGCCGGCCGAGGCGGAGGGTGTCGCCGCCGTCCGCGTACAGCTCGGTGCGGTCGCGCAGGGCCCGGCCGGCCTCCTGCCGGGCGGCGGCGAGTCGTCCCTCCAGCTCCTCGGCGCGCACCCGGTCGCCCAGCTCCCGCAGCTCCTCGGCGGTGCGCCGGACCGTGGTGACCATGGGGTCGGAGGCGAAGTACGCGTGGACGTCGTCGGGGCCGGCCAGGTCGGCGGTCCGGCGCGTGATCGCTTCGAGGATCCGGCCCGCGGACTCGGCGAGACGCGCGGCGCGGCGGGCGCGGGCGTCGGTGAGGCTCTGCCGGCGGGCGGCGAAGGCGTCGTGGATCTCGGTGCGCCTCCCGGCCAGTTCGGCGAGGAAGCCGTCGTGGTCGGCGAAGCGCGCGGCGAGGTTCTCCAGGTGGAGCAGGAGCCGGCCGAGCCGGTCGTCGCACTCCTCGGGCGTGGCCGCCCCGGCGAGCGCGCCGGTGACCGTCTCGGCGAGCAGGGCGAGTTCGGCGGTGAACGCCGCCCGTCCCTCCCGTTCGAGGAGGTCGGCACGCCGGGCGTGCAGGGTGGCCCGTGCCGCGTTGAGGCGGCCGAGGACGTCGGCGACCCGTTCGAGGACGGTGGTGCGCACGGCGGTGTCGGCGCCGTCGAGGCCGGCGACGACCTCGCTCAGGGTGCGCAGCGCGAGGGCCTGCTCGTCGAGACGGTCGGCGAGGTCCCGGGCGGCCGCGACGCTGTCGGCCCCGGCCGCGGCGGCGCCGAGCCGTTCGGCGGCCGCCGCCTCCTCGGCGAGGGCGTCCGCGCGCCCGAGGAAGGCGACGGCGCGCCGGGCGGTGGCGGTGAGGTCCTCCTCGGCCTGACCGGCCAGGGCGTCGACGGCGTCCGTGTCGGCGTACCGCAGCTCCTTCACGGTCAGCAGGCGGCCCTGGGCGCGGCGCAGCTCCGTGAGGCGGGCGATCCACTCCCCGGCCGTGGCCGGGGACTCCCCGCGGACCTGCCGGGTGAGCCGGGCGAGGTGCCGCTCGGCCTCGGCGAGCGCGTCGGCGGCCCGGGCGGTGAGGGCGGCGACGGTCTCGAACTCGGCGAGGACCCGCGCGGCGGTGGTGCGCAGGGTGGCGAGCGGCGCGGCGAGGTCGCCGGTCTCCGGGTCGCCGAGCCAGTGGTGGGTGTCGGCGGCGCGGTCGCAGGCGTCGAGCAGCGCTTCGTACACCTGGCGGGTCGGGGCGGTCTCGGCGGCCTGCCGGGCGACGGCGAGGCAGTCGGAGACGCCGCGGACGAGGTCGGCGTTGCCGATCCGGGCCAGCGGTCCCGTCCCGGCCGGGACGGCGTGGGTGTCGGCCGCGAACGGGGTGCGCCAGAGCTGGACGGGGTGGACGCGGCCCGGCTCGGTGCCGGCGCCGCGCAGGACGGCCATGGTGCCGTCGTCGAGGAGCGCGTGCGCGCGGCCGGTGACGGGCCGGACGATCTCCTCCCGGACCCTGTCGTACGGCAGGAGCAGCGACCGGCCGTCGGCGGCGGACCGGAAGGCGTACAGGACGTCCTCGTCGTGCGGCGAGGTGACGGCCCCGTCGTACGCCATGCCCTCCGTGCCGGTGTCGAAGGTCCGCACCGTGCCGTCGGCGAGGCAGTAGCCGCCGGGGAAGACGACGCCCCGGTCGTCGGGGAGCCGCAGGCACGCCCGGCCGAGGCCGTCGAGCCGGACGACGGTGCCGGTGCGGGAGTTGAAGACCAGGTGGCGGGCGGTCTCCTCGCGGTACGGGAGGACCCGGACGAGGACCAGCGGTCCGACGACGGCGTGCGCGACCTCGGCGTCGGCGAGGGCCTGCAGGGGCTCGTCGACCGGCTCGGCGTACACCGCCTCGGCGCTGTCCGGGTCGTCGGCGGTCCGGACGGTGAGCGCGCCGCCGACGGTGGAGACGCACAGCCGCCCGCCGAGCGAGAGGTGCGGATGCCGGCCGGGCACGTGGTCCGCGCGGGTGGCGGCCGTCCAGTGGACGTGCCGGCCGGGCGGGGCGACGAGGTCCCGTTCGCCCTGGGCGTCCAGGAAGCGGCAGGCGCCCGACGGGCCGACGGCCCAGCGCAGGACCCGCAGGTCGTCGGCCTTCTCGCCGGTGCGGAAGACGGCCAGGAGCCGGCTCTCGGTGCGGCGCAGCCGGACCAGGCGCGCGCCGCGGAAGTAGCGGTGCAGGGCGGCGAACTCGCGGACGAAGGCCGGGTCGTCGAGCAGCCCGGGCACCGCGTCCTCGGGGCGGGCGGCCAACTCCCGGTCGTACAGGGCGAAGACGTCGGCGACGCGCGGCTCCGCGGCCCCGGCGGCGGCCGGCCGGGTGCCGCCGAAGAGCAGCAGGCCGCCGACGGCCGCGACGTCGGTGAGGACGCGGGACCCCTCGGTCCGCACCTGTCCCGTCCCGGTGAGTTCCAGCTCGCCAGAGCCGAACTCCCGGGTCCTTGCCTCGTTCAACGCCTCGGCCCGCGCGGCCAGTTCGGCCGCCTGCGCGGCGAGACGGCCGCGCAGGACGGCGTACGCGTCCCGGTCGACGCCCTGCGGCTCGGCCCCCGTGCCCGTCGTGTTCGGCCCGCCCATGTCCGCTCTCCCCACTCGCTCCGCGGAGGGGGGGGGGGGGGGGGGACCAACACCAGCCCCACCAAACCAGACCAGATAAGCA
>NZ_JBHYKM010000049.1:0-25398 GCF_042741435.1 Streptomyces sp. NPDC058955
GGGCCGGGGGGACGCCCATGTCCGGGCCCGCCCGTCAGGCGTACCGGTAGATCAGGCTGTGGTCGAACATCTCCGCCGGCGTCACGCCCCACGGCGCCATCGGCTGGTGCCGGGCGACCACCTTCCGGTACTGGGAGTCGCCCAGCGGCGGCGGCTCCGCCGGCAGATACGCGGCCCCCGGATTGCGCTGCTGCCACCGCGACCACACCAGGTCCACGAAGGAGTGGTGCAGCCAGAACACCGGATCGTTCACCGAGCCGCCGCCCAGCATCAGGCCGCCCACCCAGCGGTGCACCCGGTTGTGGATCCGGAACCGCTCGTTGCCCGTGCCCGACGCCCACCCCTCCAGACGGTTGCGGAAACCCGACGGGCTGGTCGAGTTCCACGGCGCCGTGTCGTACGTCCGCTCCCGCATCACCTCGTCCAGCTGCGCCGCCGTCGGCAGCGCCACCGGATCCCGCGGCCGGCCGAAGTCCCTGGTCAGATACGAGATCTCGGTCATCGCGTGCTTCACCGGCCACCGCCCCTTGGCGTACGCGAAGGGACCGGTGGTCACCTGGAGGTCCGAGCGGCGGCCGTTGCCGCCCAGGAAGTCCTCCGACCAGAGCGAGGACGCCGGGGTGTTGTCCCGGGTCCAGTCCCAGTAGGGGACCGTCACCGACGCGTCGATCCGGCGCAGCGCCCGCTCGAACTCCAGCAGGAACTTCCGGTGCCAGGGCAGGAAGCTCGGCGCCATGTGGGCCGTCCGCAGCCGGCCGGCGCCGTCGGCCACGTAATGGTCGATGTGCATCCGGACGAACTCGTCGTACTGCCCGCGGCGCTTCAGTTCGAGCACCGCGGCCACGAACCTGCGGCGCTCCGTCGTCGTCAGGTCGCGCTGGTTCTTACGCGTGTACACCACGCTGGTTCCCTCCCGTCGGGTCGGAGTGGAGGCCGTGCCCCGCCGCGTACCGGGAGAGCGGGGCCGACCCCGCGGCGTCCACGGCCGCGCGGGTGGCGGCGAGCGGCGTCGGGCAGGACTCGTAGTGGTCGAGCGGGCTCACCCAGCCGCCGTCGGCGCACCGCATCAGATGCAGCGGCCGGCCGTCCACCAGGGCCACCGGCTCGCCCCCGGGCCCGGTGAGCCCGCGGATCCGGCGGCCGGCGTACATCTCGTCGAAGGCGTACGGGTCGGTCGCTCCGCCACGCGCCGCGATGCGGCCGAGGGCGCCGCCCGTGGCGGCGGTGACGGCCAGCGCGAACAGGGACCGGAGGGCGACACGGCGCGGGAAAGGCATCGGCGATCTCCTGGTGTCGACAAGGGGGCCTCAGGGCACAACGATGAAAACCCGTGTTCGTTGCGGCCGGGAGTTCGAGCGGGCGAATGTCGGCCGGATGAGTGAATTCGGTACGGGGAAAGGGTGGTTGCCCCACTAGCATCCCGTTCCATGACCACTCCCCACGTCCTTTCCGAGGCGCGCAGCGTCTCTCCGCTGGGCACGCTCACGGTGATTCCGTGGTCCAGCGAAGCCACCGCCGAATCCGCCGGCACGCCTTTCCTCATGGCGTATTCGCTCGGCGACGGCCGCGACGGGCCGGAGGCCGGTCAGCAGGCGCTGCGGGCGGCCCTGGAGGCCATGGGCCTCTCCGTCGGCGACCGGCTCTTCGACCTGGAGAAGGACGCGGGGATCAGTGCCACGCTGCTCGTCGAGGCCGGCACCGCCGCGCTCACGCTGCCCTTCCTGAAGGTGCAGTGCCCGGTGCCCGCCGAGTGGCAGGCCGCCGCCCGCGAGAGCGGCAAGGTCTACTTCCTCTGCTCGGTGCGCCCCTGGGCCGAGGGCGTCCCCGGGCAGCCGGTGGACGAGGACCGGCTGCGCGCCTTCGTCTCCGACGAGGCGACCCTCGCGGACTGCGCCCACGTCATGCTGCCGGTCCGGCGCGTGCAGGGCTGAACGGAAGGGGCGGCGCGATGACGACGCTCGGGGTACGCGGCGGTGTACCGGGTCAGCGGCAGGAGGACGGCCCGGCGGAGGCCGGCCGGTGGCGGGATGGGACGGTCGGCGCGAGCCGGGCGCTCGGCCTGCTGCTGGTCGTCACCGGCGCGGCCGGGATCCTGGCCGCGTGGGTGATCACGATCGACAAGTTCAAGCTCCTGGAGGACCCGGGCTTCCAGCCGGGGTGCAGCCTGAACCCGGTCGTGTCCTGCGGGAACATCATGAAGAGCGAGCAGGCGGCGGTCTTCGGCTTCCCCAACCCGCTGCTCGGGCTCGTCACCTACGGCGTCGTCGTCGCCATCGGCGCCGGGCTCCTCGCCGGGGCCCGGTACCGCGGCTGGTTCTGGCTCGGGCTGAACGGCGGGATGCTCTTCGGCGTCGGCTTCTGCACCTGGCTGATGCAGCAGTCGCTGTACGAGATCAACGCGCTCTGCCTGTGGTGCTGCCTCGCCTGGACCGCGACGATCACCATGTTCTGGTACGTCACCGCGCACAACGTGCGCGCCGGGCTGCTGCCCGCGCCGGCGGCGGTGCGCGGCTTCCTCGGCGACTTCGCCTTCGCCCTGCCCGTCCTGCACCTCGGGATCATCGGGATGCTGATCCTGACCCGCTGGTGGGACTTCTGGACCGGCTGAGGTGAGCCGGTCGCCCGTCCGGCCGTGGGCCGCACTCCTGGTGCTGCTCGCGGCCGTTCTCGCGCTGCTGCTGGTGCCCGGGCGGCTCGCGCCCGGCGAGCGGCACACCGGGACCGGGGCCGCGGCCGATCCCGTACCGCTGCCCCGGGTGCCGTCCGGCTTCTTCACCGGCTCCGACGAGGAGGGGGTGCGGCGGATCTCCGGGGTGGAGAGCTGGCTGGGCGGCGGCGAGCTGCGGGTCGGGCACACCTATCTGCCGGGCGACCGCTGGACCAACATCGAGGGGCATCCGGCGCTCTTCGCGCCCTGGGCCCGGTGGAAGGCGGAGCGGCCGGACCGGCTCTTCGTGCTGAACGTGCCGATGATGGACCGCAACGAGGCCGGGCTGAGCGACGCGCAGGTGCGGGACGGGCTGCGGCGCGGCGCGGCCGGCGCCTTCGACGGGCACTTCAGGACCCTCGGCGAGCGGCTGGTGGAGCACGGGCTCGGCGACGCGATCCTGGTCCTCGGCTGGGAGATGAACGGCACCACCTACGGGCACCGCTGCGGGCCGGACCCGACGGCCTGGAAGGCGTACTGGCGGTCGGCGGTCACCGCACTGCGCGGGGTTGCGGGGCAGCGGTTCCGCTTCGACTTCACGCCGAGCCGGGGGCGGGACGCGGTGCCGTGGCCGGAGTGCTACCCCGGGGACGACGTCGTCGACATCATCGGGATGGACGCCTACGACCAGCCCGAGGGGGTCTCCTTCGAGGAGCAGGTGAGCGAGGAGTACGGGCTCGCGCACCACGTGGCCTTCGCCCGGGCGCACGGCAAGCCGGTCTCGTACCCGGAGTGGGGGCTCTTCCGGAACGGGGACAACCCGGCGTACGTGCGGGGGATGCTCGACTGGTTCGCCGCCTACCGGCCGGTCTACCAGACGGTGACCGACTACTGCCCGCACGGGGTGTGGGGGTGTGCGGACAATCCGCGGTCGGCCGAGGTGATCAGGGGCGCGCTGGGAGCGCCGGCCCGGCCTTGAGGGTGTCGACCGCGCGGTGCAGCAGCGCCATCAGGTCCTCGGTGAGGCCGCGCTCGGCCCAGTAGAGGGTGGTCTCGCGGAGCGCGCCGAGGACGGCCGCGGTGAAGACCCGTACCTCCAGGTCGTCGGGGGCGCGGCCGGTGCGGTCGGCGAGGGCGCGGGCGAGCCGGCGGCCGGTCTCGGCGGTGGTCTCGGTGAGCCGGGCGCGGACGGCGGGGGTGCCGGCCATCAGCCGGGCGCGGAGCCGGATCTCCTCAGGGTCGGCCTCCAGGGCGGTGCCGACGGCCTCGGTGAGGACCGCGCGGAGCGATTCCAGCGGGTCCTCGCCGGCGGGCCGGGCGCGCAGCAGGGCTTCGAGGCGGTCGTCGGAGTCGTCCGTGAGGACGATGTCCTCGCGGACGGGGAAGTAGCGGACGACGGTGGAGGGGGAGACCTCGGCCTCGGCGGCGATGCGCTCGATGGTGGCCGCCTCCCAGCCGTGGGAGGCGGCGATCGCCCGCGCGGCCCGGCGGATCGCCGCGCGGGTCCGCTCCTTCTTCCGTTCCCTCAGGCCCGTGGACATGGGTCCATTCTGCCTGGTCAGGACTGGTAGGCGACCAGGGAGATGCCGACGTAGTGGACGATGAAGGCGGCGAGGGTGAGGGAGTGGAAGACCTCGTGGAAGCCGAACCAGCGGGGTGACGGGTTCGGGCGCTTGATGCCGTAGATGATGCCGCCGGCGCTGTAGAGCAGTCCGCCGACGATCACCAGGACCAGGACGGCGATGCCGCCGGTCCGCATGAAGTCGGGGAGGAAGAAGACGGCGGCCCAGCCCATCGCGATGTAGCAGGGGGTGTAGAGCCAGCGGGGGGCGCCGACCCAGAAGACGCGGAAGGCGATGCCGGCGGCCGCGGCGGCCCAGACCGCCCACATGAGCGGCTTCGCGGTCGAGTCCGGGAGCAGCAGCAGGGTGAGCGGGGTGTAGGTGCCCGCGATGATCAGGAAGATGTTGGCGTGGTCGAGGCGGCGCAGCACCGCCTCGCCGCGCGGGCCCCAGTTGCCCCGGTGGTAGAGCGCGCTGATGCCGAAGAGCAGACAGGCGGTCAGCACGTAGATCCCGCAGGCGATCCGGGCGCGCGGGGAGTCGGAGAGGGCGACGAGGACCAGACCCGCGACGATCACGGCGGGGAACATGCCCGCGTGCAGCCAGCCTCTGAGCCGTGGCTTCAGTGGGAGCGACGGGGTCGGGGCGATCGGGTCGGGCTCGACCGGTGTCACTTCCGGTGTGGCTGCAGTCATGACACGGAATCGTACCTACGCGCCCGTAGGTCCCGGATATGAGTGGCGATGCTCACGTGTGCACCCCCCTGGACATATGGGCGTCCGCAGCGGATGATCAAATGAGTGCGGTCGGCACCGGATGAGCAGCTACGACGCATCCGGGTCGCAGCCCCCACGGGGCATACAGCGGAATACACCCCTCTACAAGGAGCAATCGTGGCGCGCGACAACGCGGCTCCCCTTCCCACCCAGCACCAGGAGCTCGTCTCCTGGGTGAACGAGATCGCCGAGATCACCCAGCCGGACAGCATCGTCTGGTGCGACGGCTCCGAGGCCGAGTACGAGCGCCTCTGCGAGGAGCTGGTCGCCAAGGGCACGTTCACGAAGCTCGACCCGGTGAAGCGCCCGAACTCGTACTACGCCGCCTCCGACCCGACCGACGTCGCACGCGTCGAGGACCGCACCTTCATCTGCTCCGAGAAGGAGGAGGACGCCGGCCCGACCAACCACTGGAAGGCCCCGGCGGAGATGAAGGAGCTCTTCGCGGGCTCCGAGGGCATCTTCCGCGGCTCCATGAAGGGCCGCACCATGTACGTGGTCCCCTTCTGCATGGGCCCGGTCGGCTCCCCGCTCTCCGCCATCGGCGTCGAGATCACCGACTCCGCGTACGTCGCGGTCTCCATGCGCACCATGACCCGCATGGGCCAGGCCGTCCTCGACGAGCTCGGCACCGACGGCTTCTTCGTCAAGGCCGTCCACACCCTCGGCGCCCCCCTCGCGGAGGGCCAGGAGGACGTGCCGTGGCCGTGCAATTCCACCAAGTACATCTCGCACTTCCCGGAGACCCGCGAGATCTGGTCGTACGGCTCCGGCTACGGCGGCAACGCGCTCCTCGGCAAGAAGTGCTACGCCCTGCGCATCGCCTCCGTCATGGCCCGTGACGAGGGCTGGCTCGCCGAGCACATGCTCATCCTGAAGCTGACCCCGCCGCAGGGCGAGGCCAAGTACGTGGCCGCCGCCTTCCCGTCCGCCTGCGGCAAGACCAACCTCGCCATGCTGGAGCCGACCATCCCCGGCTGGACCGTGGAGACCATCGGCGACGACATCGCCTGGATGCGCTTCGGCGAGGACGGCCGCCTCTACGCCATCAACCCCGAGGCCGGCTTCTTCGGCGTCGCGCCCGGCACCGGCGAGCACACCAACGCCAACGCCATGAAGACCATGTGGGGCAACTCCGTCTTCACCAACGTCGCCCTCACCGACGACGGCGACGTGTGGTGGGAGGGCATGACCGAGACGGCGCCCGCGCACCTCACGGACTGGAAGGGCAACGACTGGACGCCCGCGTCCGAGACGCCCGCCGCCCACCCGAACGCCCGCTTCACCGTCCCGGCCGGGCAGTGCCCGATCATCGCGCCGGAGTGGGAGGACCCGAAGGGCGTGCCGATCTCGGCGATCCTCTTCGGTGGCCGCCGCGCCTCCGCCGTCCCGCTGGTCACCGAGTCCTTCGACTGGAACCACGGCGTCTTCCTCGGCGCCAACGTGGCCTCCGAGAAGACCGCCGCCGCCGAGGGCAAGGTCGGCGAGCTGCGCCGCGACCCCTTCGCCATGCTGCCGTTCTGCGGCTACAACATGGGCGACTACATGGCCCACTGGGTCAAGGTCGGCGCCACCGCGGACGCCGCGAAGCTGCCGAAGATCTACTACGTGAACTGGTTCCGCAAGAACGACGCCGGCAAGTTCGTCTGGCCCGGCTTCGGCGAGAACAGCCGCGTCCTCAAGTGGATCGTCGAGCGCCTCGACGGCAAGGCCGAGGGCGTCGAGACCCCGATCGGCGTCCTGCCGACCAAGACGGCCCTGGACACCGACGGCCTGGACCTGGCCGAGGAGGACCTGGACTTCCTGCTCACCGTCGACAAGGACGTCTGGCGCGAGGAGGCCGCCCTGGTCCCCGCGCACCTGGAGACCTTCGGCAGCCACACGCCGAAGGAGCTGTGGGACGAGTACCGCGCGCTGGTCGAGCGCCTGGGCTGATCCCGTAGCAGTATCGAGACTCGTGGTGGGCTGCCCCGACATACCGCCCTGACCAGTGGGGTCACGACGGTTCACCACGACGCATCCGGCCCCGGAGCCCCCTCAGGCTCCGGGGCCGGCGCATCTCCTACGCGCCCCTGTCCTCCAGATAGCGGGTGTGCGCCCGCTGGCGCAGCTCCTCCGCCTCCTGGAGGGCCGCCGCGATCCGGCCCGCCTCCTCCCGCAGCGCGGCCAGCTGCCGCTCCAGATGCCGCTCGGGCGGCTCGGCGCCCGGGGTCACCCGGGACCACCAGCGGGTCCGTACGAAGGCGTCGACCGCCTCCGGCACGTCCTGCCGCACCGCCCGGGCCAGCACGTGGAGGTGCTCCGGGTCGCTGACCCAGCCCGGTTCGAGCAGCGCGTCGAACAGCGCGTCCAGCTCGTCGAGCCGCTCCCGCGCCTCCGCCGGCAGCTCCACCTCCGCCAGGTACTCCCGCAGGGTGGCGTGGTCCGCGCGCAGCGACTCCAGCTGCTCGTCGGCGCTGGGGAAGTCCGGGGTGTCGGGCCGCTCCGGCGGGGCGATCAGCGCGCCCGCGCCGTACAGGCCGATCACCACCAGCGGCCAGAGGCCGCCGGCCGCGCCGGTGAGGCCGATGCCGAGGCCGGCCAGGCCGCACAGGCAGCCGGTGAGGTTCTTGCGGCTCTCCGCGTAGCGGAGCACGGGGTTACTGGTAGCCACGGATCTCCTCGAAGGCGCCGTCGAGGGAGCCCTGCGCCGCCTCGAAGAGCTTGCCGCCGGTCAGCTCCGCGATGTGCTCCAGCTCGGCCCGGTCGGAGTCGCCGAAGAGGATCGGGAAGACCGGGGTGCGCTGCTGCTCGGCCGGCAGACCGCGGAAGAAGGCGTCGAACGCGCCGGCCTCCATCCCGTCGGTGTTCTCCCCGTCCGTCATGAGCACGACCGAGGTGAAGGTGTCGCGGGGAGCGGCGCCCAGGCTGCGGTACGCCTCGGTGACGCTGGAGTAGATCGCGGTGCCGCCGGAGGCGGTCAGCCGCCCGGCGTCGGCGCGGATCGCGTCCCGGGCCTTCGCCGGATCCTTCGGGTCCACCGTGTACGTGCGCACCTCGCCGGTCTTCACGGAGCTGCCGAACGGCATCAGGGTGACCTCCTCGCGGTCCCGGAAGTCCCCGGTCAGCTCGGCGAGCGCCTCCTTCAGCCGGGTCAGCCGCTCGCCGGCCATCGACCCGGAGGTGTCCAGCACGTAGACCGTGCGGGAGGGCCTGCGGAGGGTGTTGTCGTACGCGTCGAGCAGGCCGTCGGCGACGGACCGGCTGCCGGGGAACGGCAGTTCGCGCCGCAGGTCCCGGTCGAGCCGGGGCGACGGGGCCACGCCGGCGACCACCGGCCGGCGCAGGGTCGTCTCGGTGATGCGGCGCTGCGCCTCCGGGGTGCGGAGGTAGGTGGTGAGCCGCTGGGCGGACTCCTTCGCCCCGGCGGGGGCGGCGGTGAGCAGGGTGAGCGGGTAGTCGGCGGTGACCACGCCGTCGGAGGGGCGGATCACGGTGAGCGCCCCGGGCGCGGAGAGCAGCACCGACTCGTAGTTGACGAGCGCGTCGACGTCGGTGCGGCGGCCGTAGGCGGTGGCGAGCCAGCCGGAGGAGCCCGAGGTGAGCTTCTGGCCGGTGAAGAACGCGCGGAGCTTCGGGGTCGCCTTCTCGACGTCCTGCTCGCTGAGCGCGGACTGCGCGCCGGAGAGGCCCGAGGCGACCGAGACGAGCGCGGAGAAACCGGAGTTGGACCGCTTCGGGTCGGTCATGCCGTACGTCAGCTTCCCGGCGGCGACCGCCTGGTGGAGCTGCGACCAGGTGACCTTCCTCGGGTCCCAGCCGAGCCGGGTGACGACCTCGGGGCGGACGCCGAGCGCCACCGGGGAGGTCATCACGGGGGTCTCGTTGGTGATCCGGCCGGCGGTGTCGGGGCGGAGCCTGAGGTAGTCGTTGGAGGAGAGCCAGACGGCGTCGTACTCCTTCTCGGCCCGGCCGGAGGCGATCTGCTCGACGGCGTCGAGGGTGCCCGCGTAGGTGGTGCGGACGGTGACGCCGGTGGCCTTGCGGGCGTCCTCCAGGACCGGTGCCATGTCGGCGAGTTCGGAGGAGGCGAGGACCCGGAGGGTGCCGGGGGCAGCGGGCGCGGTCGGGTCGCCCTTCGGACGGCCGGAGCCCTGGCCGCCGGTCGAACCGTCCGGGGTCGAGCAGGACGCGGCGGTGGTGGTGAGGGCGAGGCCGAGCGCGAGGGCGGCGAGCAGCCGGGCCGAGGCGGTGCGGGGTCTCATGCCGGGCTGCCGCCTTCCAGCGCGCTCGTGCGGCGGCTGCGGTCCAAGTGGGCGCTCGCTTCCTGGAGTTCGTTCGTGAGGGAGGAGACGGTCGCCGCCATCGCCTCGGTCGCCTGGACCTTGTACGTGTCGATGGCGTCGAGCGTCCGGTAGATCTGCTGGAAGGCGGTGCGCAGGGTCTCCGCGCCGACGGCCGGGTCGGCGGCGATCCGCTGGATCTCGCCGGCCTGGGTGGACAGCATCTCGGCGTTGCCCCGGATGAGGTCCTCGGTGGTCGAGCGGAGCACGTTGACCTGCTCGGTGACCTTGCGCTGGTTCTCCAGGGCGGAGGCGAGCATCACCGCGATCCGCAGCGCCGACAGGGTCGTCGTCGCGGCCCGGTCGACGCCCTTGATCAGCTCGTCGTTGTTCCGCCGGACCACGTCCATGGCGAGGTATCCCTGGGCGCAGACGGCGAGTTGGGTGAGCAGGTCCTGGTGCTTCTGGCGGACCGGGAAGAGGACGTCGGCGCGGAGCGCGTCCGCCTGGGCCGGGTCGTGGGTGCCGGCGATCCGCTGCTCGACGGCCGCGTCGAGGGCCTCGGTGAGGACGGCGAACTCCTGGAGCTTGCCCATGGTCTCCCAGAGCCTGGCCCGCTCGGTCTGCAACGCGGCGTTGTCGCGGCGGAGTTCGTCCTGGCCGCCGCGGAGCGAGCCGACGATCCGGTTGAGGGTGGCCTGGGAGGAGGCGTACTTGGCGACGTGGTCGCGGAACCGGTTGCCGCCGGGCAGCTTCGACAGCAGGCCCTTGAGGCCCTTGCCGGGGGCGTCCCGGGGGTCCAGGTCCTCGACGGTGCGCCGGAGTTCGACGAGCGAGGAGCCGACGCGGGCGGAGGCGTCGCCGCCGCCCTGGCCGAGCGAGCGGACGGTGCGGTCCAGCATCCGGTTCGACTGCTGGGCGGCGGCCCGCATCTCGCCGGAGCCGAGGGCGGCGATCTCGCCGATGCGGCCGGCGAACTCCGGGGAGCGCGGGTCGAGTCCGGAGAGCGAGCCGACGTACTCCTCGGCCCGGCGGGACATCTCCGTCCGTACCGCCTCGTCCAGCGGCACCAGTCCCGCGGCCTGTTCGGCGCGGACGACGGGGGCCGGTGCGGGCGGGGTGAGGACGAGCGGGGTGTCGTGCTCGGGCGGGGTGAGGACGAAGGTGGACTCCGGCGCCCCGGCGTACGGGTTCCCGGGCTGCCGGCCGGCGCGCGGATCGGTGTGCTCGGTCATGCGGTGCCCCCCTGGTCACGGGCCCGCCGCGCCATGTCGCGCAGCACCGCGCCGGTGGGCACGGGCGCCTGGCGGACCCCGGTCAGTGTCTGGTTGAGGTATTCGCCGTGCCTGCCGGTGGCCTCGGTGAACTCGGGCGAGGCGCCCTGCGGCCGGAAGCCGTGCCGGACGGCGAGGCGGCGCAGCTCCGGGTCCTCGGAGAGCAGCCGGCCCAGCTCCTTGCCGCCCGGGGTGAGCGGGACGAGGGTGTGGTCGCTGTTGACCGTGGTGTCCGGGTAGAGGACGACGAGGTCGCCCATCGGCCGGTCGGCGAGGAGCTGGGAGGCGACCTGGGACTCGTAGACGAGGACCAGGGGGTTGCCGACGCCGCTCACGAAGTCCCGGAAGGGGGCGTCGGAGCCGGTCTGCTGGGCGCCCTGCACCTGGGTGAGCTTGCGCAGCAGCGGGGCGGTGCGGCCGACGGCCTCCTTGCCGTCGGCGACCCGGCCGCCGTCGGCGACGTAGCTCGCGGCGGCGAGGTAGAGCGCGCCGGAGTTGGAGGCCACCGGGTCGGTGGAGGTGATGAAGAGCGTGCCGCTCAGTTCGGCGTGCTTGCCGGCGCCCTTGAGCTGCTGCCAGCTGCGGTCGGCGCGGGCGGCGGCCAGGTAGGCGTCCATCTTCAGGATGCCGCGGGTGCCGCGGGCGGTGAGGGTGGCCAGGCCGTTGTCGGCGAGCACCCGGGCGGCGTTGCTGTGGGCGACCACCACCAGCGGCGAGTAGAAGGGGCGCAGCGGTGCGGCGGCGGCCTTGTCGGTGGCCTTGGCGCGCAGTTCGTCGGCCGGTCCCTTCGAGGACGGGAACGCGAAGTCGTATCCCTCCAGGGGGAGTTGCTCCATGTCCCAGGACCCGGAGGTCTCGGTCCGCACGGTGAGGCCCTGGGCGGCCAGGGCCTTCACGACGTCGGGGTCGGCGAAGAACTCGCTCTTCTCCGAGCCGATGACTCCTCGCACGGTCTTCGTTGCCGTGCCCTTGTCCTGATCGCCGCCCGTCACGAGGACGGCGGCCACGCCGCCGAGGAGCAGGACGGCCAGGACGATTCCGAGAATGCGTCTCACGCGGGCAGAGTGCTCGCGGAAACCCACATTCCAGGGGGAGTTGGGTGGACGGGGGGTGAAGTGACGATCCCGGTAGTGAACCGGAGGGGAACCCGCCGGAAGGGCGAGCGGCCGAGGAGGCGGCGGAGGGCCGCGCCGGCGGGTTGGGTGGCTCCCGGGCCGCGCGGTTCGTGCCGCGCGGCCCGGGGCCGTCAGGGGGCGGCGACCAGGGGGTCCCCGGTCAGGGCCGCGGTGTGCGCGTCCATCCGCTCGGCCGCGAGGATCGCGGCCGCGGTGTCCGCGCGGGAGGCGGCGACGACCAGGGCGCGGCCCGCCAGCGCGTGCGCCTTGCGGTGCAGCGCCTCGGGGGAGGCGCCGGAGAGCCCGGCGTGGCGGGCGGGCGGCGCGCCGCGGAGGCGGGCCACCTGCCGGGCGATCAGCTCGCCGCCCTCGCCGTCGCCGAGCTCGTCGGTCACGGCGAGCAGGGCGGCGAGGTGGCCGGCGAGCTGGATGTCCAGCTCCTCCTCGCGGGAGCGGTGCGGGTAGGTGCCGGGGTCGCCGGCCGTCGTGTGGACCGACTTGGTGCGGATCGGTTCGTACATGGGGACGGCCTCCTGACTGCTCGGAGATCATCCTAGCGGCTAGTTTAGATCCTGTCTAAAGTTGAGTTCGGTCCGGATCTTCGTCCGGGCGCGGGGGCCTCAGGGCTGGCTGTAGCCGTCCAGGAAGCGTCCGATCCGCGTCACCGCGTCCGTGAGGTCCGCGACCGACGGCAGCGTCACGATCCGGAAGTGGTCCGGCTCGTGCCAGTTGAAGCCCGTCCCGTGCACCACCATGATCTTCTCGGCCCGCAGCAGGTCCAGGACCATCTGCCGGTCGTCCTTGACCTTGTAGACGTTCGGGTCGAGGCGCGGGAACAGGTACAGCGCGCCCTTCGGCTTCACGCAGGTCACGCCCGGGATCGCGGTCAGCAGCTCGTACGCCGTGTTCCGCTGCTCCAGGAGCCGGCCGCCCGGCAGGACCAGGTCCTCGATCGACTGCCGCCCCTGGAGCGCGGCGGCCACCGCGTGCTGGGCCGGCATGTTCGCGCACAGGCGCATGTTGGCGAGGATCGTCAGCCCCTCGATGTACGAGGAGGCGTGGTGCTTCGGGCCGCAGACCGCGAGCCAGCCGGAGCGGAAGCCGGCCACCCGGTAGTTCTTGCTCATCCCGTTGAAGGTGAGGCAGAGCAGGTCCGGGGCGATCGCCGCGGTCGGGGTGTGGGTGGCGCCGTCGTAGAGGATCTTGTCGTAGATCTCGTCCGAGCAGACGACCAGACCGTGCCGGCGGGCGATCTCGGTGAGCGAGCGGAGCATCTCGTCGTCGTAGACGGCCCCGGTCGGGTTGTTCGGGTTGATGATCACGATCGCCTTGGTGCGGTCGGTGATCTTCCGCTCGATGTCGGCCAGGTCCGGCATCCAGTCCGACTGCTCGTCGCAGCGGTAGTGCACCGCCGTACCGCCCGCGAGGGAGACCGAGGCCGTCCACAGCGGGTAGTCCGGGGCCGGGACGAGGACCTCGTCGCCGTCGTCGAGCAGCGCCTGCATCGCCATCTGGATGAGCTCGGAGACGCCGTTGCCGAGGTAGATGTCCTCGACGGAGAGGTGGATCCCCTTGGTCTCGTAGTGGCTCATCACCGCCCGGCGGGCGGACAGCAGGCCCTTCGCGTCGCCGTAGCCGTGCGCCTCGGAGAGGTTCCGGAGGACGTCCTCCAGGATCGCGGGCGGGCACTCGAAACCGAAGGCGGCCGGATTGCCGGTGTTGAGCTTGAGGATGCGATGACCCGCGGCTTCGAGCCGCATCGCCTCTTCGAGCACCGGGCCGCGGATTTCGTAACAGACGTTGGCGAGCTTCGTCGACTGGATCACCTGCATGACGAGAGCTTACGGCGGGGGAGGACCGGACGCCTCGTGTTCTCGGACACGTCGGGACGAACCTCGCAGGGGCACCGGCCGGGAATCCGTCCGGTTTGTGACTCGACTCGCACCGTTCTTACACGCTCCCTACAATGCGCGCCCATGAGCCACCAGGACAACAGCGTCTTCGTCGACACCTCGGGGCGGCGCGGCCGCGTGATGCGGTGGGGCGCGGCCGGCGTGGGCGTCGTCTGCGTCGGCTTCCTCGCGATCGTCGTCGCGGGGATGTTCGGCGCCGGGCCCACCGGCGGTCCGCTGCCCTGGTCCGACGACGACAAGCGGGACGCGCCGGCGCTCATCCAGCCCGACCCGGAGGCCACCAGCTCCCCGGACGGCTCGCCCACCGCCCCCACCGCGCGGCCCGCCCGCACCGGCGGCGGCGACCCGTCCCCCTCGGCCTCCCCGTCGGCCGCGCCCACCACCACCGCCGCGACGGAGCCCTCCGCGACGCCCTCCACCACCGCGCCCTCCGCCGACGCGGATCCGACGCCCACCGCGACCGGCGGCGCCACCGGCGAGGACACGAACCCCGGCAAGTCCGGCAACGCCCCCGGCGCCACGAAGCGGCCCCGGTGAACCGCGACCCGTACGAGCCGGAGCCCACGTCGTACGACCACACCCACGGGTACGCCCCCGGGTACGGGCAGTCGTACGGACAGGTCCCGCCGCCGTACGAGCACATACCGCCGTACGAGCACACATCGGCGTACGAGCAGGCACCCCAGCCGTACGAGCAGGCACCGCCGCCGTACGAGCACATACCCGCGTACGAGCCGATGCCCGCGTACGAGCCGATACCCGCCCACGAGCCGATGCCCGCGTACGACCCCGGCCCCGCCCCGGCCCCCGCCTCCCCCCGCAGCCGGCACGCGCTGCGCCGTGACCCGCGCGCCCACTGGGTGCTGCTCTGTCTGACGCTGCTCGTCGCCGCGACCGCGCTCGTCTTCGCCGGGTACGGGCGGCACGAGATCGCCGCCACCGAGCCCGCCGCCCCCGGCTCCTGCCCCGCCGCGCCCGAGGCCCGCGACGCCGGGCCGGTGCTCCAGGTCGACGCGACCGGAGCCGTCCGCAGCGCCGCACCCGCCACCGGGACCGTGGCCCTCACCTACGACGGCGGGCCCAGCCCCGACTGGACGCCCCGGCTGCTCGACGTGCTCGACGCGCGGGACGCCAAGGCCACCTTCTTCCTCTCCGGGGCCGACGCCGCCGCCCACCCCGACCTGGTCCGCCGGATCGTCGCCGACGGGCACGAGCTGGGCTCCCACACGTACACCGACGTCGACCTGGCGCAGGTCACCGCCGTCCGCGCCGACCTGGAGCTCTCGCTCGCCCAGAACGTCCTCGCCGGCACCTCGGGGCTCGGCACCCGGCTGCTGCGACTGCCGCACACGGCCGCCCCGGCCGCCTTCTGCGCCGGCCAGTGGGAGGCCGCCCGCCGGGCCGCCTCCGCCGGATACGTCGTGGTCGGCGCGGACGGGAAATCCGTCCTCCAGCTCACCGGCTCCGCCGAGGCCGTCGACGAGACCGAGAAGCTGCTCGCCGCCGCCGGCACCACCCGCCACACCACCGTCGGCCAGGCCCTCTCCATGAGCGACACCACCTACCCGGTGTCGGTGCTCGCCGAGTGGAAGGGCGCCGCCGTCATCCAGGCCCAGGGCCTGTCCCGGGGCTTCGCGGACGCCATGACGGGGCTGCTCGTCGTCGCCGGCGTCATCACCGCCGTCCGGCTCGTGCTCCTCATCGGCGTCGCCCGGGTCCATGTGCGCCGCACCCGGACCAAGCGGCGCCGGGGCGCCCCGCGGCTGCCCCCGGTCACCGAGCCGGTCTCCATCCTCGTCCCTGCCTACAACGAGGAGGCGGGCATCGAGGCGACCGTGCGGTCCCTGCTCGCCTCCACCTACGGGACCCTCCAGGTCGTCGTCATCGACGACGGCTCCTCCGACCGCACCTTCGAGATCGCCGAGTCCATCGACGACCCGCGGGTGATGGTGGTCCGCCAGCCCAACGCCGGGAAGGCCGCCGCCCTCAACACCGGCCTCGCCTGGGCCCACCACGACCTCGTCGTGATGATCGACGGCGACACGGTCTTCGAGCCGGACGCCGTCCGCCGCCTCGTCCAGCCGCTCGCCGACCCCCGGGTCGGCGCCGTCAGCGGCAACACCAAGGTCGGCAACCGCGACGGCGTCCTCGGCCGGTGGCAGCACCTGGAGTACGTGATCGGCTTCAACCTCGACCGGCGCATGTACGACGTCCTGGAGTGCATGCCCACCGTCCCCGGCGCCATCGGCGCCTTCCGGCGGCAGGCCCTGGCCCGCGTCGGCGGGGTCAGCGAGGACACCCTCGCCGAGGACACCGACCTCACGATGGCGCTCTGCCGCGACGGCTGGCGGGTCGTCTACGAGGAGTCGGCCATCGCCTGGACCGAGGCCCCCGCCACCGTCCGGCAGCTCTGGAAGCAGCGCTACCGCTGGTGCTACGGCACCCTCCAGGCGATGTGGAAGCACCGCAGGGCCGTCATCGAAGGCGGCCAGTCCGGCAAGCTCGGCCGCCGCGGCCTGCTCTACCTGCTGCTCTTCCAGACCGTCCTGCCGCTCCTCGCCCCCCTCGTCGACGTCTTCGCCGTCTACGGCCTGCTCTTCCAGGACGTCGGCCAGGCCCTCGGCGTCTGGCTCGGCTTCACCGCCGTCCAGGTCGGCACCGCCGTCTACGCCCTGCGGCTCGACAAGGAACGCTTCGAGCCGATCTGGACGCTGCCGCTCCAGATCGTCGTCTACCGGCAGCTGATGTACCTGGTCGTGGTGCAGTCGGTGGTGACCGCCCTGCTCGGCAGCCGGCTGCGCTGGCACCGGATGCAGCGCACCGGCACGGCGACCGCGACCCTGGACCGTACGGCCGTCGGGGAGCGGCAGGCCGCCAGGTAGGTTGGCCGACATGTGGGTGGTGAGTGGTTCCGGATGCCGGTGGCTCGGGGCGGGCGGAGCGCTCGCCGTGACCGTCGGCGGGTACGCGGCGGGGGCGCTGCCCGTGATCGGCGGCGGGTCCCTGTGGGCGCCGCGCGCCTCCGCGACCGAGACCGCCGGAGCCGTCCTCGCCGCCCTCGGGCTCACCCTGCTCGTCGCCGCCTGGTGGCGGTACGGCGTGCTGCTCGCGCGCGGCGCCGCCCCGGGCGCGCTCGGGACGCTCGCCGCCTGGGGCGCGCCGCTGCTGTTCGCCCCGCCGCTGCACAGCGCCGACGTGTACAGCTACATCGCGCAGGGCGCGATGGTCCTGGAGGGGCACGACGTCTACGGCTCCGGCCCCTCGGTGCTCGGCCCCGGGGAGCTCGGGGCCGACGCGGCGGCGAGCGTCGGCGGGAACTGGACCGACACCCCCGCCCCGTACGGGCCCGTCTTCCTGCTGCTCGCCGAGGCGGTCGTGAAGCTCACCGGCGGCGCCGTCGTCCCCGCCGCGCTGCTGCTGCGGCTGGTCGCCGTCGCGGCGGTCGCGCTGCTCGTGTGGGCGGTGCGCGGCTTCGGGAAGGGCGACGGGGCGCTCTGGCTCGCCGTCCTCAACCCGCTGCTGCTCGTCCACGTCGTCGGCGGGACGCACAACGACGGGCTGATGGCCGGGCTGATGCTCGGCGGGGTGCTGCTCGCCGTGCGCGGGCGGTGGGTCCTGGGCAGCGTGCTCATCGGCTGCGCCGTGATGGTGAAGTCGCCGGCGGCCGTCGCGCTCCTCTTCGTCGCGGTGGTCGTCGCCCGCCGGGACGGCCTCCTGAAGGGGCTGGTCCTTCCCCCGGCCGTCGCCGGGGCGGTGGCCGCCGGGGCGAGCCTGCTCGCCGGGACCGGCTTCGGCTGGCTGCGGACGCAGTCCGTCGCCGGGGCCATCCACACCCCGCTCTCCCTCACCAGCGACCTCGGCCTCGCCCTCGGCACACTGGTCGCGGACGACCCCGAGCCGGTCAAGGCCGTGGTGCAGAAGCTGGGGCTGCTCGCCGCCGCCGTGATCATCTGCCTGCTGGCGTGGCGGGCCTGGCGGGGGCGGCTCGACCCCGTCCTCGGGCTCGGCTACTCCCTGGTGGCCCTGGTCGCGCTCTCGCCGATGGTGCAGCCCTGGTACCTGCTGTGGGGCACGGCCGCCGTCGCGGCCGTCGCCTGGCACAGCCGGGCCGGGCAGCTCCTCGCCGTGGTCTCGGCCGCCCTCGTGTACGAGACCCAGCCCGCCGGCCACACCCCCTGGTACGGCTTCGTCGCCGCCGGCGTCGTCCTCGCGCTCGGCGCGGTGTGGCTCCGGCGGGACCGGTGGCCCGCCGCGGCCGACGGCCTCGGCGGCCGCCGCCCGGCGGGGAGCGCGGTCCGCTAGACGGGCGTCCGGCGGATCGCCCGGCCCGCGAGGACGTCCGTGCGGCGGCCGTCCTCGATCACGAAGCGGCCGTCGACCAGCACGTGCGGGATGCCCACCGGGAGCGTGCGCGGCGCGTCGTAGGTGGCTCCCGCCGCGACCGTCGCCGGGTCGAAGAGCACCAGGTCCGCCACGTACCCCTCCCGCACCAGACCCCGGTCCGGCAGCCGCAGCCGGGCCGCCGGCCGCGAGGTCAGATGGGCCACGCACTCCTCCAGCGACAGCACCCCCTCCTCGCGCACATAGCGGCCCAGGTACTCCGGGAAGGTGCCGTAGGCCCGCGGATGCGGCTTCGCGCCCTGGAGGATGCCGTCCGAGCCGCCGGTGTGCACCCGGTGCCGCATGATCGCCCGCACGTTCTCCTCGTGCCCCACGTGCTGGAGGATCGTCGTCCCGAGCCGGTCGGCGAGCAGCAGCTCGCGCGCCTCCGCCCAGGAGGCGAGCCGGCGGCCCACCCGGGATCCCAGGGACGGATCCGTGACGCCCGAGACCTCGACCGTCCCCCAGTCGACCGGCACCCCGTGGCAGCCGTCCGAACCGGTCACCTCCAGGTCGTGCCGGATCCGCTCCGCCACCGCCCCGTCCGCGAGCCGCCCGAGCACCGCCTCCGGGCCGCCCTCCTGCGCCCACGACGGGAGCAGCGCCAGCAGGGTCGTACAGCCGGGGGTGTACGGGTACGTGTCGAGGCTGAGGTCGGCGCCCGCGTCCAGCGCCCGGTCGAGCAGGGCGAGCAGCTCCGGCGCCCGGCCCTCGTTCTCCCCGAAGTTCAGGGTGGCGTGGGCGAGGTGGAGCGCGCAGCCCGCCTCCCGGGTCAGCGCGATCATCTCCTCGTACGCGCGCAGCGCCCCCGCCCCGTAACTGCGGTGGTGCGGGCAGTAGTAGCCGCCGTACGAGGCCACCACCCGGCACAGTTCGGTGAGTTCGGCGTCGGGGGCGTACATGCCGGGGGTGTAGGTGAGGCCGGACGACATGCCCACCGCGCCCTGCTCCAGGCCCTCGGCGACGAGCCGCCGCATCCGGTCCAGCTCGGCCGGGGTCGCGGGCCGGTCCTCCCAGCCCATCGCGTACATCCGGACCGTGCCCTGCGGGACGAGGTAGGCGGCGTTCACCGCGATGCCCTCGCCGCCGTGCGCGGTGTCCAGCCGGTCCAGGTACCCGCCGACCGTCCGCCAGTCCAGGTCCACGGTCGTGTCGCCGGGGCCGCCGCCGTTCCAGCCGGTGATCGCCCGCCGCACCTCCTCCCGGGTGCGGTCGTCCACCGGCGCGTACGACAGGCCGTCCTGGCCCAGCACTTCGAGGGTCACGCCCTGCGCGGCCTTCGCGCTGTGGTCCGGGTCGCGGAGCAGCGCGAGGTCGCTGTGGGCGTGCATGTCGACGAAGCCGGGGGAGAGGACCAGGCCCTCCGCGTCGACGATCCGGGTGGCGGTGGGCCGCTGGCAGCCGGCCGCCGCGGCCTCCTTCACGATCGAGACGATCCTGCCCCCCTCGACCGCCACGTCGGCCCGGTAGGAGGGCGCGCCGGAGCCGTCGACGACCTCGGCGTCCCGGAAGACCAGATCCCGCATCCCCGGCCCCCCGTCAGAAGAAGGTGCGGACGTAGTCGACGACCGTGCCGTCCGCCTCGACCAGCGGAATCAGCTGCCACTTGTCGAAGGACGTGCACGGGTGCGACAGCCCCATCCCCACCCAGTCGCCGACCTCCACGTCCGCCCCGTCCCCGGTGGCCAGCCAGGCGTGCTGGTCGGAGAGGGCGGTCACCGTGACCCCGTCGGCGGGCCGGATCTCGCCGGTCCGGGCCGAGCGCACCACCTGCGCCTCCGGCAGGTGGAGGTCGTACGCGGCGTCCCGCTTGCCCGCGTTGGTGAACGCCTGCCCCGCGGACGGCCGCGACACCACCTGCGACCAGAGGCGGAACGCCGGCTGGAGGGCGCCCTCCTCGGGGATCCGGTTGAACGGCGTCCGCTCCCGGTACTGGCCGTCGTCGTGCGACACGTACGCGCCCGAGCGCAGCAGCTTCAGCACGGGCAGGGAGAGCTCCGGGATCTCCGCGAACACGTCCGCGACCGCGTCGAACCACGCACTGCCGCCCGCGCTGACCACGATCTCGCCGACGGCCGGGTCGAAGCGCCCCTCCTTGTCGAAGGCGGCGGCCAGCCCGGTCAGCCGGCGCAGCCAGCCGCGCACCGACTCCCCGTCGGCGCCCGGCACCTCGGCCTCGTACCCGGCGACGCCGACCAGCCGGAGGGTGGTGGTCGCGGCGATCGCGTCGGCGACGGCCGCGCACTCCGCCTCCGTACGGGCGCCGGTCCTGGCCCCCTCGCCCGCGCCCAGCTCCACCACCACGTCCAGCGGCCGGCGGGCCCCGGCCGCCCGCAGCGCCTCGTCCATCAGCTCGACCCCGCGCACCGAGTCGGCGTAGCAGACCAGCTTGAAGTCCGGGTGCGCGTCCAGCTCGGCGGAGAGCCAGCGCAGCGCCACCGGGTCGACCACCTCGTTGGCGAGGAAGATCCGGTCGACGCCGTGGGCGCGGTAGACCCGGACCTGGTGGGGGACCGCGGCCGTGATGCCCCAGGCGCCGTGCTCGATCTGGCGCCGGAACAGGACCGGGGCCATCGAGGTCTTGCCGTGCGGGGCGAAGGCCAGGCCGTGCCGCTCGGCGTACTCCTCCAGGGCGCGCAGGTTGTGCTCGACGGACTCGGCGGAGAGGGCGAGGACCGGGGTGGTGAAGCCGCCGGTGAAGAGGGACCGGCGCTGGGCCGCCAGCTCGCCGACGGTCAGGCCGTCCGCGTCCGGCGGCAGGCCCTTGAAGCGGTGGTCGACGCGCTCGTCCGACAGGTCGGTCGGCATGGATCCCTCCTCCAAGGCGTTGCATTGCATGCAACGCCCATTGCGTATATCGCTCACCGCTGTCTAACATCCGGGCCGAGGCCGGGTCAATGGACCCGGAGCCGTACCGCAGACCCGCAGACCCGCGGACCCGCAGGAGCGTGACCTTGTGACCGTGCCCGGACCGTCGTGCGACGTCGTCTGCGTGGGCGAGTCCATGGTGACCTTCCTGCCCACCCGCCCGGGCCGACTCGCCGACGTCCCCGCCTTCACCCGCGCCATCGGCGGCGCCGAGTCCAACGTCGCCTGCGCCCTCGCCGCCGCCGGACACCGCGCCCGCTGGGTCGGCCGGGTCGGCACCGACGGCTTCGGCGACCACCTGCTCGACACCATCGCAGCGTACGGAGTCGACGTCGGCGCCGTCCGCCGCGACCCGCACCGGCCCACCGGCGTCTACTTCCGCACCGACGCCGACCGCGCCACCCCCGCCCACGAGGTCGTCTACTACCGCGCCGGCTCCGCCGCCTCCGCGATGTCACCGGACACCGTCCCGTACGAGACCGTCGCCGACACCAGGATCCTCCACCTCACCGGCATCACCGCCGCCCTCTCGCCCACCTGCCGGGCGCTGCTCCACGCCCTCACCGCCCCCCGCCCCGGCCGCCCCCTGATCTCCTTCGACGTCAACCACCGGCCTGGACTGTGGCGCGAGGACGACGCCGCCGAGGTGCTCCGGGAGCTGGCCGCCCGCGCCGACCTCGTCCTGGTCGGCGCCGACGAGGCCGAACGCCTCTGGGGCACCGCCGACCCCGCCGCCGTCCGCGCCCTCCTGCCGGAGCCGGCGGTCCTGGTCGTCAAGGGCGGCGAGGGCCCGGCGACGGCCTTCGAACGACCTGACGCGGCGACCGGCATGCGTGAAGGAATCGCAGCGACCGAAGCGACCGAGGTCCCGGACACGGCCCACGCGGACGCGGCGGCGCGCGCCGCCGACGCGGTCACCGTCGTCCCCGCGCCCCGCGTCGACGTCCTCGCCTCCGTCGGCGCGGGCGACGGCTTCGCCGCCGGCTACCTCTCCGCCCTCCTGCGCGGCCTGCCCACCACCGCCCGCCTCCGCCACGCCCACCTCGCCGCCGCCGCCGTGCTCACCGCCCCCGGCGACCTCGCCGCGCCGCCCGCGCGCGGCCGGGCCGACCGGCTCGTCGCGCTCGGCGACGGGGACTGGGGGAGACTGCACCTCGGCCCCGGGTGGACGTCCGCCGGCACGGAGGCCGACGAGGAGGTACGTACCCGATGAGCCAGACCGTCGACCGCGCGCTCAGCATCCTGCCGCTGCTCGCACAGGGCCCCGCCGACCTGGGCCAGGTCGCCGACCGGCTCGGCGTGCACAAGTCCACCGCCCTGCGCCTGCTGCGCACCCTGCACGAGCACGGCCTCGTCTACCGGCAGCAGGACCAGCGCTACCGCCTCGGCGCCCGCCTCTTCGCCCTCGCCCAGGAGGCCGTCGAGAACCTCGACGTCCGCGAGATCGCCCACCCCCACCTCGCCGCCCTCAACGAGCGCACCGGGCACACCGTCCACCTCGCCGTGCACGAGGACGGCGAGGTGCTGTACATCGACAAGGTCGAGAGCCGCTACCCCGTCCGGATGTACTCGCGCATCGGCAAGCCCGTCGCGATCACCGTCGCCGCCGTCGCCAAACTCCTCCTCGCCGACCTGCCCGAGCCCGAGCGGCGCGCCCTCGCCGCCAAGCTCGACTACCCCCGCTACACCCCCCGTTCGACCCCCGACGCCGCCGCCTTCCTCCAGGAACTGGCGACCGTCCGCGAGCAGGGCTGGGCCACCGACCTCGGCGGCCACGAGGAGTCCATCAACTGCGTCGCCGCCCCGATCCGCGGCGCCGACGGCCGGGTCGTCGCCGCCATGTCGGTCTCGGCGCCCAACGTCGTCGTCACCGCCGAGGAACTGCTCGCCCTGCTGCCGCTGGTGCGCCGCACGGCGGAGGCGATCAGCCACGACTACTCCGGCATCAACCCCCCGAAGGAATCCGAGGAATCCGCAGATGACTGAGAAGACCGCGATCACCCCCGCGACCCACACCACCCCGCCCGCGAAGTTCTCGCACGGCGTGCGGAAGGGGAACATCCTCCAGGTCGCCGGCCAGGTCGGCTTCCTCCCGGCCGTCGAGGGGCAGCCGCCGACGCCGGCCGGCCCGACCCTGCGCGAGCAGACCCTCCAGACCCTCGCCAACGTCAAGGCGATCCTGGAGGAGGGCGGCGCGGGCTGGGACGACGTGATGATGATGCGCGTCTACCTCACGGACGTCGACCACTTCGCCGAGATGAACGCGCTCTACAACCAGTACTTCGAGGAGCAGGACCTCAAGGCCCCGCCGGCCGCCCGCACCACCGTCTACGTCGGCCTGCCCGAGGGACTCCTCATCGAGATCGACGCGCTCGCCGTCCTCGACTGAGCCCGCTTGCCCCGCTCACAGGGGCGTCGGCCATACTGCCGCCGTGGAGCAGAGCAACGGACCCATACAGCAGCCCCTGCGCGCCGCTTCGGCCGACCCGGGATTCATCCCCGGCCTCACGGGGGTGACGGCCCCGCCGAAGGACGCCGTAACCGAGGACGTCGCCGTGTCCGAGGAGGCGCCCGAGGAGGCGCCCGAGGACGTCGTCACGGAGGACGTGGTCGAGGACGACGCCGCGTCCGGGCCGGCGCCGACGGCCGACGGCCCCGTCTTCGAGGCCGCCGACCGGCGGGGGCGGATCGTCGCCGACGCCGAGGGCGTGCGGCTGAGCTACGACGAGGAGGCGTGCGAGTTCCGCTGGGACGAGCTCGCCGCCGTCGAGAGCGAGAAGGGGCGCTTCGGCAAGAAGTTCACCGTCACCGTGCACACCCCTGACCGGCGCTGGTACCCGATCGAGATCGTCGCGCCGGACAGGGGCCGCATCGCGGGCTGGGAGACCGAGCTGGACGCGGTCCTGGACGCCTACTTCGACGAGACCTCCTGACGAAGCGTCAGCTCGCGCAGTACTGCGCCTGCTTGCCGATCGAGCGGTACATGCAGTCGGCGTTCTCCAGGAGCTGGAGCACGGCGTCCCGGTTGCGGCTGGTCTCCCGCTCGATCACCTCGTCGGGCGGGTAGAAGCCGCCGTTCCAGGAGGACGTCGGGTACATCTCGAAGGTGTACCCGAAGATCCGGTGGCTGCCCCAGAGGTAGTCGTCGATCGACCCGTCCGTGATGTAGAGGTCGCTCGACTGCTCCGCGGTGTAGCCGTTGCTCGCGGCCATCTTGCCGCCGACCGCGGCGAAGGCGTCGCGGTCGTCCTGGGTCATCCCCGGGGCGGTGTCGGCGGTCGTCCAGCCGAACGGCCACAGCACCAGCTCGCTGTACGTGTGGAAGTCGATGGCGGCCCTGATCTGCTGGGTGCCGCCGACGACCCGGGAGCGGACGAAGTCGGCGACGACCTTCACCTCGGGCGCCGACTCGGGGGCGGCGCCCCGGTAGGTCTCGGAGCTCTTGGTGCCGGAGGAGCCGCCGCAGCAGCCCCACTTGTAGTCCCAGTTCCGGTTCATGTCGGTGCCGATGTACGAGGAGCCGGAGTTGGGCTGCCGGTTCTTGCGCCAGCTGCGGTAGGAGCCGGAGGCGATGTCGTACTCGCCGCCGTCCGGGTTGAGGTCCGGCACGATCCAGATCTCGCGCCCGTTCACCATGTTCGTGACCCGGGAGTCCGTGCCGTATCCGGCGCCGAGTTCGCGCAGCAGGTAGAGCGCCATCTCGACGGTGAGGTGCTCGCGGGCGTGCTGGTGGTGGGTGAAGAGGACCTCCGGCTCGTTCTCGTCCACGGCCACGTTGTCGCTGATCTTGATGGCGACGATGTCGCGGCCCTGGTAGCTCTTGCCGATGACCCGCTTGCTCATGATCGACGGATGGGCGGCGAGCCGCTGGTCGATCTCCGCCGTCATCTCGGCGAAGTTGTGGTACTTGGCGTCGGCGGAGGGGAAGTCGAGCGGCCCGAGGGAGGACCGGCCGGCCTCGCCCCGGTCGGGCGGTGCCGGCAGGGCGCTGACCTCGTAGCCGAGCGCCTCGATCCGGGCCAGCTGCCGCGCGTCGGCGCTGACCACGACCGACCGGGCGTCGACCTCGTCGATCGAGGCGCCGGTGGCGGTGAGCGCGGTGCGGGCGGCGACGGTGGAGGGCCCGGCGACCTCGTACTGCCGGATCACCTCCTCGCCGCCCCGGGCCGCGGTCACCTGGTCGGCGCCGGCGGGTGAGGAGAGGGCGGAGAGGGGCGCCGCGAGGGCGAGCGCCACGAGGGCCGCGAGGGTGGCGGACCTTCTGCCGCGTCGGGGACGTCGCATGGTGTCTCCTGGGTGGGGAGTGTGGGGGAGTGCGACAACAGGTGCGGGTGTCCGGGACACAGGGTGAGGCCATGTCATGGACGGGTCAAGGTAGGAAGTTCGGCCATGGTCGACGCCACGCTAGGCGACCGGAACCCGGAAACGGCGGCACGGCGCCGCCGGGCGGGGAAACGCACGACGGCACCGCCGGGCCGGAAACGGCGGCACGGCGCCGCCGGGCCGGAAACCGCGCATCGGCGCCGCCGGGCCGGAAACGCGGCACGGCGCCCCCGGGGGGGGCCGCGGCCGCGCGGGGGGGGGGTCGCGCGGGTAAGGCC
>NZ_JBHYKM010000049.1:25408-51077 GCF_042741435.1 Streptomyces sp. NPDC058955
GCGGGGGGCCCCGACCGCGCCCCCGGGCGCGGGGGGGCGGCACCCGCGCCCCGGCGCCCCGGGGGGGCCCGCCGCCCCCGCGATGGGGGTCTCTCGCGGTTACGGCAGGCCGTGGACGTGCGGGCCGACCGCGTTCGACCAGGCGTTGCCGGCCGTCGCGTCCCAGTTGGTCGACCAGGTCATGGCGCCCCGCAGGGTCGGCCACGCCTGGGCGGGCTTGAAGGTGCCGCAGCCGGTCAGCTTCGTCAGGCAGTCGATCGCGCTGTTCACGACCGACGGGGCGACGTAGCCGCTGCCCGCGCCCCGCGTGGAGGCGGGCACGCCCAGGCCGACCTGGGACGGGTCGAGGCCGCCCTGGATCTGGATGCAGGCGAGCGCGGTGAGGAAGTCCACCGAGCCCTGGCTGTACACCTTGCCGTCGCAGCCCAGCATCGAACCGCTGTTGTAGTACTGGGTGTTGACCACCGTGAGGATGTCCTTCACGGCGAGCGCGGTCTTGAAGTACTCCGTGCCCGTGGACTGCATGTCGATGGTCTGCGGGGCCATCGTCAGGACCATCTGCGGACCCGCCAGGGCCGACAGCTGGCGCAGCGCCTTGGTCAGGTAGGTGGAGTTGATGCCGTGCTCCAGGTCGATGTCGACCCCGTTGAAGCCGTACTCCTGGAAGAGCGCGTAGGCGCTGTTCGCGAAGGCGGTGGCGCTGGCGTCACTGTTGATCGTGACGTTGCCCTTCTCGCCGCCGACCGAGATGATCACCGACTTGCCGGCCGCCTTCTTGGCCGCGATGTCGGCCTTGAAGTCGGCCACCGAGGCGTAGCCGACGGCCGGGTCGAGGTTGAAGACGATCTGGCCCGGCGTGGTCGTCGAGTCCGCGAACGAGACCGCGATAATGTCGTACGCGTCCTGGACGTCGCGGATCTTCTGCTTGGCGGCGCCGTTGTCGAAGTTCTGCCAGTAGCCGGTGACCGCGTGCTTCGGCACGGCCGGGCCGGGGCCGGGCGTGGTGGTCTTGGCCGTACGGGCGCTCACGGCGGCCGACTTGGCGGACTCGCCCGCCGTGTTGGTGGCCGCGACCTGGAAGGAGTACGCGGTGTCGGCGGCGAGCCCGGTGACCGTGGTGGAGGTGCCGGTCACGGTCGCGGCCAGCGTGCCGTCCCGGTACACCTTGTAACCGGTCGCGCCGGAGACCGCGTTCCAGCTCAGCGGGACCGCGCTGGTGGTGGGCGTGCCGGCGGCGAGCCCGGCCGGGGTGGCCGGGACGACCGGGTCGGGGTCCTGGCCGCCGCCCCCGTCGGGGCCGAAGACGCTCACGTCGTCCACGAAGTAGGCGGCGGTGCCGTACCACCCGTGGGTGAAGATCTCGACCGAGGTGGTCGAGGCGCCGGTGGTGAAGGTGGTGGTCAGCTGCTTCCAGGACGGCGAGTCCGGCGTCCAGGTGGAGACCGTGCCGGTGCCGGTCCCGGTGTTGTTGGCGCCGAGGTAGGCGTATCCGCCCTGGACCCAGGCGCTCAGCGTGTAGGTGGAGTTGGGCTTCACGGCGACGGTCTGCACGCACTTGGCGTTGTCGAGACCGGCGGGGGCGGCCTTGAGCGCGCCGGCCCCGGTCCGGACCGGGCTCGCGACGGCGGTGCCGCTGCCGGCGGAACAGGACCAGTTGGCCAGGCCGTTCTCGAAGCCCGCGTTCTTGGCGTTGTTGACGTCGGCGGCCAGGGCGGTGCCGGCGCCGCCGACCAGCGCGAGGCCGGATCCGACGGCCAGCGCGAGCGCTCCGCCGAGCCAGCGCCGGGCGGCCGGGCGGGGGGTGGTGCGGTCCACGTGCATCCTCCGGTGGGGGAGTCGGGAGCTGGAGGTGCCGTACGTCGTCGTACGGGGGAACTGCGGTCAGGGATGGGGATTCGGGAGGTGGCCACCACCGTCGTCGCACCAAGTTGGTCCAGACCAATTGTGTTGTCAATACCTATGGCAAGCGGAACCGAGACATCCGGCGTCCCAAGAGGAGGGCGGGAGTTGATGGATTGTGTGTTCACCACCCCGGTCCGCGTGGATAAGGTGCAGAACAGTCGTGACGTGCGCCTCATGGGGAAGGGGTGCGGGAAGACGGGGGGTCCGACGTGCCGACAGCGATCGCGGTCACCGGTGCCGATCTCGTGCTGCCGCCCACCGACCCCGGGACGCCCAACGCCGCCGTCCTCGCCGACCCCGGGGCCCGTACCCTCGACGACTCCGTCACCGAACTCCGGCGGCTCGTCGACCGCTTCGGGCACGTCCTCGTCGTCTGCCCGTCCGCCGCGCCGCCCGCCGTCGCCCACCGCCTCCACACCGTCCGCGGCCTGCTGGAGAGCGACCGGATCGCCCTGGTCAGGACCGACCTGCCGCCGCTCGGCGCCGCCGTCCTCGTCCGCCAGCTCCGGCAGCTCTCCGCCTGCGACTTCAGCCCCGGCGTCCTCGCCTCCGCCGCCCGGCTCCTCGCCCACTACATCTACGCCGGCGCCGTCCTCGGCTCCGTCTCCCGCCTCGACCGCGTCCCCGTCACCCTCGGCTCCCACCTCAAGAGCTGGCTCCCCGGCGCCCAGTTCGCCGTCCTCGCCGGACCCACCCCCCGGATCGTCCGCGTCGGCACCGACGAATCCGGCTTCACCGGACCCGAGTTCACCACCCGCCTGATCGTCGCCCGCGGCCAGCTCGCCACCGACTGGCCCACCACCCACCTCGCCCCCCGCTGGTCCGTCGCCGGCCCCGCCGAGGAGACCGCCCTGCCCGCCGGATCACCCGCCTGGTGGGGCACCCCGAAACTCGTCGAGTTCGCCGCCTACCTCCCCGACCTCCCCGTCCTCCACCAGCTCGTCGCCTCGGTACGCCGCGAGACCTGCCACTGGTGCGGCATGGACCTCATCGGCGACCGCTGCGGCTTCTGCGCCGCCCCGCTGACGACCGGCCTCCCGGCCCAGGCCGGACCGACCCGATGACCCCGACCCAGGAAGATCAGCCATGAACTCCCGCCAGCGCCGCGGCGTCATCCTGCTGCTGCTCTCCGTCCTCTGCGCCCTCGGCGCCTTCGCCGGCGTGCTCGCGGTCATCAGCGACGTGAACTCCAAGGTCGGGCCGGAGGCCACCGCGTACCGGGTCAAGGACGGGGTCGAGCCCTACGAGCCGCTCACCGTGAAGGACTTCGAGAAGATCTCGGTCCCGAAGCGCTGGCTGCCCGCCACCGCCGTCACCGACCTCGCCCAGATCAACGGCAGGATCGCCGTCACCCCGCTCAGGAAGGGCTCCCTCCTCCAGAGCGACATGATCGTCGCCCGCCCGGCACTGAAGCCCGGCGAGCAGGAGATCGCGATCATGATCGACGCGGCCACCGGCGTCGCCGGAAAGATCACCCCCGGCGCCACCGTCAACATCTACGCCACCTTCGAGGGCGAGAAGAAGGGCGAGCCCAGCCAGTCCCGGCTGCTCGTCGCCGACGCCCGCGTCATCGACGTCGGCGAACTCACCCCGATCGACCAGCGGAAGGCGGGCTCCCGCACCGCCGCCGAGGCCGTCCCGATCACCTTCGCCCTCTCGCCCCTCGACACCCAGCGCGTCGCCTACGCCGACACCTTCGCCGAGCGCGTACGCCTCGCCCTCGTCGCCCCCGCGGACGGCGCCCCCGCCCAGCCCGCCCCCGGCGACCGCACCTACACGCTCGACAAGGACAAGTGAGGCCCGGCCATGCCCACCAGGATCCTGCCGGCCGTCGGCGACCCCGACGCGGCCCGGGCCGTCGCCACCCTCCTCGGCCAGCTCCCGGACGCCGAACCCGCCCCGCCCGTCCCCGACTCCACCCAGCTCGTCGACACCCTCGCCCGGCTCGCCGCCGAATCCCTCGACGCGCTCCCCGAGGTCGTCCTCGTCCACGAGCGGATCGGCCCCGTCCCCGCCCTCGACCTCGTCCGCGAGGTCGCCCTCCGCTTCCCCGCCGTCGGCGTCGTCCTCATCACCGCCGACACCGGCCCCGGCCTGCTCTCCGCCGCCATGGACGCCGGCGCCCGCGGCCTCGTCACCCACCCCCTCGGCTACGAGGAGCTGGCCGGCCGCGTCCAGGCCGCCGCCCAGTGGTCCGCCGGCTTCCGCCGCCACCTCGGCGGCGGCGCCGCCGAACTCGCCGCCGGACCCGGCGGCACCGTCGTCACCGTCAGCCGCGCCCAGGTCGGCGTCGGCACCACCCTCACCGCCGTCCACCTCGCCCTCGCCGCCCGCGCCGCCGGCCGCACCGTCGCCCTCGTCGACCTCGACCTCCAGAGCGGCGACATCGCCTCCTACCTCGACGTCCAGTTCCGCCGCTCCGCCGTCGACCTCGCCGCCATCGCCGACATCTCGCCCCGCGTCCTCCAGGACGCCGTCTACGTCCACGAGACCGGCCTCTCCCTCCTCCTCGCCCCCGCCGAGGGCGAACGCGGCGAGGAGGTCACCGACCGCGCCGCCCGCCAGATCGTCAGCGCCCTCCGCGCCCGCCACGAGGTCGTCGTCGTCGACTGCGGCTCCCGCCTCGACAGCGCCAACGCCGCCGCCGTCGAGATGGCCGACACCGCCCTCCTCGTCACCACCCCCGACGTCATCGCCGTCCGCGCCGCCAAGCGCACGGTCCGCATGTGGGAACGGCTCCAGGTCCGCAAGGCCGAGGCGAGCATCGCCCTGGTGAACCGCCACTCCCGCGCCACCGAGATCCAGCCGCCCCTGGTCCAGAAGATCACCGGCACCCGGATCGCCGGCGTCACCGTCCCCGCCGCCTACAAGGAACTCCAGGCCGTCGTCGACGCCGGCCGCCTCCACGAACTCGACGCCCGCTCCACCGTCAAGCAGGCCCTCTGGACCCTCGCCGCCGAACTGGGCCTCACCGGCCCCCCGGCCGCCCCCGCCCCCGGCAAGCAGCTCGCCCGCGCCGGCGACCGCGGCTCGCTGGGGCTGCGGCGGCGCGGGGGAGGGCGCTGAGGCATGGGCGGACCGAGGGGGCGCGGAGACCGGGGCCAGGTGGCGCTGGAGTTCACCGGCATGGTCCCGCTGATCCTGCTCACCCTCGCCCTGCTCTGGCAGGTCGTCCTCGTCGGGTACGCCTACACCCTCGCGGCCAACGCGGCGGACGAGGCCGCCCGCGCCTGCGCGGTCGGCGGCGACGGCTCGGCGGCGGGCACCCGCCACCTCGGCGGGGCGTGGCAGGGGTCGGCCACGTGCAGCGGTCCGGCGGGCGGGATGGTCACCGCCGTCGCCCGGGTCGACGTTCCGCTCCTCTTCCCCGGCACCGCGGGCTTCACCCACGCCGAGGCGACCGCGGGAGCGGTCTACGAGGGGACGGAGGGCACCCCGTGAGGCAGACGAGGGTGGGGAAGGGCACGGGGCTGCCGGGCCGTACGGGCCTGCGGGGCGACGCCCCTCGGAGTCGTACACGATCTTCTTCCGTCCGCGGGGACCGCGGCCAGGTCGCCCTCGAATACCTCGGCTTCCTGCCCATCCTGCTGATCGTCGGCCTCGCCGGGCTCCAGCTCGGACTGGCCGCGTACGCGGCGCAGCAGGCGGGCACGGCGGCGCGGGCCGCCGCCAGGGCCGCGACCAGGGACGTGGCGCCGGGGGAGGCGCCGATCGATCCCGGGGCGGCCGCGGAGGCGGCCGTGTCGGGCTGGATCGATCTCAACCTCGAACCCGGCGGCGGGGGCGGGGAGTACACCGCCACCGCCGTCGTCAAGATCCCGCAGGTCGTCCCGTTCTGGGACCTCGGCGAGGTCAGGAAGTCCGCCACCATGCCCCTGCCCGCATCGCCCGAGGAGGGGCCATGAGCCTGCGCGCCCGCATCCACCACTCCGGCGACGACCCGCGCGCCCTCGGCGCCGCCGGCGGCCGGGAGGACGGGCATCTCGTCGCGTCCTTCCGGGCCAAGCTGCTGGAGGAGATCGACCTCACCGAGATGTCCGCGCTGGCGGCGGCCGAGCGCCGGGCCCGGCTCGAACGCGTCCTCGGGCACATCATCAGCCGCGAGGGCCCGGTGCTCTCCACCGCCGAGCGCGGCCGGCTGATCCGCCGGGTCGTCGACGAGGCCCTCGGCCTCGGCGTCCTCGAACCGCTCCTCGAAGACGCCTCGATCACCGAGATCATGGTCAACGGCCCCGACCAGATCTACATCGAGCGCGGCGGCCGGGTCGAGCTGCTCCCGCTCCGCTTCGCCTCCCACGACCAGCTGATGCAGACGATCGAGCGGATCGTCTCCACGGTCAACCGCCGGGTGGACGAGTCGAATCCGATGGTCGACGCCCGTCTCCCGTCCGGCGAGCGCGTCAACGTGATCATCCCGCCGCTCTCCCTCACCGGCGCCACGCTCACCATCCGCCGCTTCCCCCGCGCCTACACCCTCCACGAGATGATCGGCCTCGGCTCGCTCGACGAGCAGATGCTGCTGCTCCTCTCCGGCCTGGTCCAGGCGAAGTTCAACATCATCGTGTCCGGCGCCACCGGCACCGGGAAGACGACGCTCCTCAACGCCCTGTCCGGGCTGGTCCCGGACGGCGAGCGGATCATCACCATCGAGGACTCCGCCGAGCTCCAGCTCCAGCAGTCCCACGTCATCCGCCTCGAAGCCCGCCCGCCGAACATCGAGGGCCGCGGCCAGGTCACCATCCGCGACCTGGTCCGCAACTCGCTGCGGATGCGCCCCGACCGGATCATCGTCGGCGAGGTCCGCGGCGGCGAGACCCTCGACATGCTCCAGGCCATGTCCACCGGCCACGACGGCTCCCTCGCCACCGTCCACGCCAACTCGGCCGAGGACGCGCTGATGCGGCTCCAGACCCTCGCCTCGATGTCGGAGGTCAAGGTCCCCTTCGAGGCGCTGCGGGACCAGATCAACAGCGCCGTCGACGTCCTCGTGCAGCTCACCCGGCACCCCGACGGCACCCGCCGGGTCACCGAGATCGCGATCCTCGCCTCGCACGGCCGCGAGCGCTTCCTCCTCGCCACCGTCTGCCACTTCCAGGCCGAACCGCTCTCCGCCGACGGGCGGGTGCACGGCCGTTACGCGCACCACCCGCTGCCGCGCCGGGTCGCCGAGCGCCTCTACATGGCCGGGCAGCCGATACCGCCGGCGTTCGGCGTGGCAGCCGACGACACCCAGCTCGCCGTTCGAGAAGCCACATAGGAGGGCTGGCCCGTGATCACCGATCCCTTCTGGCTGACGACCGGAGCGGCGCTGCTCGCCTGCGTCCTCGGCGTCGTCGGCGTGCAGGTGTACGCGAACGGGGCGCGGCGCCACGCGGCGCTCGTCGCCCGCCTCGACGACACGGCCGCGCCCGAGTCGACCGGCCGCCGCCGGCGCCGCTTCGCGGCCCTGGACCGGCGGGTCCGGGCCACGGCCCTCGGCCGCAACCTGGAGCGCCGGATCGCCGCGACCGGGCTCGACGTGACGCCGGGCGAGTTCACGGCCGCTCTGGCGGCTTCGGTCGCGATCCTGTGGATCGTCGGCCAGGCTGCCCTCTCCCCGTTCTTCGGCCCGATCTGCGGCCTGCTGGGGATATGGGTGGCCCTCGGCTACCTCAACTGGCAGCGGCAGAAGCGCATCGAGCGCTTCATCAACCAACTCCCGGAACTCTCCCGCATCCTGGCCAACGCCACCCAGGCCGGCCTCGCCCTGCGCATGGCGATCAGCCTGGCGGCGGACGAGATGGAATCCCCGGCGGGCGACGAACTGGAGAAGGTGGCCCAGCAGTTGGCGGTCGGCACGCCCCTGGACGACGCCCTGGAGGAACTGGCGGAACGCCTCCCGTCCCGCGAACTCGTCGTCCTCGTCACCACGTTGGTCCTGGCGAACCGGGCGGGCGGCACGGTCGTCTCCTCCCTCCGCAACCTCACCGAGACGCTGGAGCAGCGCAAGGAGACCCGGCGCGAGGTCCGCACCCAGCTCTCCCAGGTGAGCATGACGGCGTACGCGGTCCCCGTGATCGGCTTCGGCTCGCTCCTCCTCATCGACAACATGCAGCCGGGCGCCCTGGACCGGATGACCGGATCGCCGCTGGGCCAGGGCGCGGTGATCGTCGCCTGCGCGCTGTACGTCCTCGGCTTCGCCGTCATCCGCCGCTTCTCGAAGATCGACGTGTAGGGGCCGGTGCCGCAGATGACGGACAGCATGCTGGAACTCGCCATCGCCCTCCTCGCGGGCCTCTCCGTCGCCGGCTTCGCGTACGGGCTCCGCCTGTACCGCGCCGACGCCCGCCTCCCCGACGACCTCCGGCTCGCCCTGGAGGTCGGCGCCACCCGCACCGGCGCGGTCGACTCCGCCGTGGACCGCCTCGGCATGCGCTGGTCCCCGTCGGTCCTGCGCTGGATGGGCCCGAAGCGGGTCGCCGCCGTCCGCCGCCGCATCGACCTGGCGGGCAACCCCGGGGGCCTGACCATCGACCGCTACGGCGCGCGGCGCGCCGTCTACGGCTTCCTCGGAGGCCTGGGCGGCCTGCTGATGCTGACGAGAGGCTCGTACGTCACGGCGGCCCTCCTCTTCGCCTTCGGCGCCTTCTGGACGGAGGTCGGCATCTGGTCCGCCGTCCGCATCCGCAAGGACCAGATCGAACGCACCCTCCCGGACTTCCTCGACGTCCTCGCCGTCGTCGTCTCGGCGGGCCTCGGCTTCCGCCAGGCGCTGGAGCGGGTCGCCGACAAGTACTCGGGCCCCTGGTCCGACGAACTCCGCATCACCCTGCGCCAGATGGACATGGGCGTCACCCGCCGCCAGGCGTTCGACGAACTCCGCCGCCGCAACGACTCCGAACAGGTCGCCCAGTTCGTCACCGCGCTCCAGCAGGGCGAGGAACTGGGCGCGCCCATCGTCGACACGCTGATCCAGATCGCGGAGGACATGCGCCGCACGGACGCCCAGAACGCCCGCCGCAAGGCGGCGAAGGCCGTCCCCAAGGCGACGATGGTCATCACGACGCTGATGGTCCCGGCCACGATGATCCTCCTCGGCGCAGGCCTCTTCCTGGGCACGGGCACGGACCTGGGGTCGATCGCGGGGGAGTGAGCGGGGCCGGGTCGGGCCGGGTCAGTCGCCGCCGCCCCGGTTCTCGAAGAGTTCCAGCACGTCCGGCAGGGACGGGTAGTGCGGCGCGCACTCCGGGCAGGCGTAGACGTTGAACCCGGGCCCGGAACTCTGATGCACCTCGGCGGCGACGACCGGCTCCTCGGTGATGGCGCAGCAGCGCACGCACATCCGCACGGGCCGGCGAGCGGGTCCCGCGGCAGCGCGTGGCGTGGAGTCGGAGTCCATCACGCCACCCCCAGCCCGTGCAGGTCCCGGGTGTCCAGATCGATCCCGAAGTCCGCGGCAAGGACGAGCGCGAGCCGCCGCTGCCGCTGCCGGGCCCGCTCCTTCCGCCGCTCGTCGGCGAGGAGGTAGGGCCGGACGAGGGGCGTTGCGCTTCCGTCGAGCGGGAGGTCGTGGCCGTGGGGGGAGCGGGGGGAAGGGAGCGGGGCGGGGCGGCTGTACGTCGACGGGCTCGCGGCCGGCTGTGGTGCGGTGCGGGCTGGAAGGTGACTGGATACGGGCCTCACCCATGGGATGAGGGCGCGGATAAGCTGCAACATGTCGACCTGCTTCTTTCCAGGTTGGCCACGCCCCGGGAGTCCTGGCCGACTCGCCGGGGCCCTTCTTTCGGCAGATTAGCTGATGCCGGAAGCTGCCGACAGTGGACGGCAGTGGTTGACAGTTGTCGACGATGCGCGAACGTTGTCGGACGCTTATGTTCGATTGCGTGACAGAGCAGATCAATCCCGGTGCCGCCGCCTACCACTACGAGCAGCTCGCGAGGATCCTTGAAGGCAGGATCCGGAGCGGGGAGTTCCCGGCGGGGGTACGCCTGCCCGGCGAGCTGGTCCTCTCCCAGGAGTACGGCGTCGGCTCCAACACCGTCCGTCGAGCCCTCGACATCCTGCGCGAGCGGGAGCTGATCGTGACCGTGCGCGCGAGGGGTTCCTTCGTGGCGGAGCGACTGCCCGAAGCCGACTGACGTACGGGCGCCCACACCCCTCGCCACAGCTCCGCAACTGTCTCGATCTCACCTCAGGTTGACGATCCCCCTTCGCGCAGGCAACCGCATGTGACAGAGTGCTGACCGAGTGTGGGAGGGGTGTACGTGATGGATGCGATCGCCGAAAGCCTGAACAGCCTGCGTGCCGACGCGACGCGCCGCATCACCAAGGGCCGCGTCTTCGTCCAACTCTGCACCCGCACAAGCGCCGAGGCCATAGCCTCCTGGCTGGGCACCAGGCCCACCCGATGACCCGGGCCCGTACCAGGGCCCACGGGTACGGCACGCCGTCCCGCTGGCCGGCGGACCGCGCCCGAGCGCAGGCGTCTGAACGCGGAGGGGACCACGATGTACGACGCGATGCTGAAGGCTCTGACGAAGGCGCGGCTGCACCTGGCCGCCCGGGGCGACCGGGGGCAGACGGCGGTGGAGTATCTGGGGATCATTGTGGTGGTGGTGGCGATCGTGGTGGCCATCACCGGAACCGATATCGGCTCGTCGATCTTGAACGCTATTACGGACAAGATCACCGAACTTACAGGCGGCGGTGGCGAGTAGGGAGCGCTGCGGCCGACAGAGGTCAGGCGTTTCCCGCTTACGTGGCCGTAGTTGCAGGACTGCTCTTTCTGGCCTTCGTCTACTTCGCCGTCGGGCAGGCAGCAGTACTTCGAAACGGCGGTCAGACTGCAGCCGACGCGGCAGCGCTGGGGGCTGCGCAGGATGCGCGTGAACAACTCCGGGACAGTTGGCTCGATGTGATGGGTGATACGAGTCAGTGGCAGCCATTTCTCCAGGGCAGGGAGTACGACGAAGATCGGGCCTGTCAGAGGGCCATGGCGTTCGCGTCCCTCAATGATGCTGAGCTCCTGCCTGAAGACTGCGTCCCGGTGGATTTCGGTTTCTCTGTGACAGTCCAGACTGTGGACACCGTTGGCGACTCGATCGTCCCAGGTGCGGACGAACAGCGGGCCACGGCCACGGCATCCGCGGTGGTGGAGCCGCTGTGTTCGTTCGAGCCGCCCGAACCAGGCACTGACCCGCCCACTGAACCGGATCCCTCCAGCTCGCCACCTGGAGAACCCGAGGAGGAGGACCCTGGCCCAATCAAGGGGCTCATCTGTGATGGCGAGGCGTGGGAGATCGACCCGGAGGACCCCACCCTTCCAGGGGTCGATGACCTCTTCCGTGTTCGACTGACTGGCGACGACGAGTAAAGGAAGCGCTCTTCATGAACGTCTCGTACGTGAGAGGGGGGTTGATCGCCCTCGCTGTGACAGCCTCTTTGGCGGTCACAGGCTGTGGAGCTGATGCCGCTCCCAAGGCGGCAGACAAGCCGGCAACCGCGACGCAGCAATCCCAGCAGTCAGCACCACCGTCGGAGGGCGAGCAGCCGGCCGAGCAGCCGGCCGAGGAGCCGGTGGAGACCCTGGTCCTGATCAAGGGAAGGAAGGGCATCGAACTCGCCATCCAGTCCGCAGAGCGTGATGCAGGTGGGTTTCTCACGATCAAGGGGCGTCTCTCGAACTCCTCGGGCTCAGCGGTGACGCTGCCTGCGGAAATGAGGGGTGATGAGACCGAGGTCGTGAAGCACGGCAAGTCCCTTGGGGGCGCAACCCTCATCGACTCCGCCGGCAAGAAGCGCTACTACGTCCTCCGCGACACGGACGGGCGCCCGCTGACCACCACAGGTCTCGACAGCCTCGGCCCCGGCAAGTCCACCGCCGTCTTCATGCAATTCCCCGCACCCCCCGCCTCCACCACCGAGGTCTCCTTCCAGTTGCCCACCTTCGAACCCGCCACCCTCAAGCTCTCCTGAGGCGCTGTCATGACAACGACGACGACAACGACGGCAGGACGACGACGCAGACTGGCCGCGCTGGCCACCGTGGCGGTCATCACGGTCTGCCCTCTCGGAGGCGGTGGCGGTACGGCGTATGCCGACGATCCGCCCGGTAGCACCACCTCCTCCCCGCCCCCCGCCATCGACTCCAACTCTCCCAACCTGATGCTCCCGGACGGGGCGCAGCTCGCGCCCGCCAAGGTGTTGGACATCAAGCAGATCGTCGAGGAGGAGGGCGGCGAGCAGCGGCGTGAGGACACGAACGTGGACGTGACGTTCGCGCTGCAGGCCGAGGTGCTGTTCGCCAAGAACAGCGCCAAGCTCAGCCCCGCCGCCACCGCGCGGATCCGCGCCATCGCGGGGGAGGTGCGGACGCAGGGGTCCGGGCGGGTGCGGGTGTTCGGGTTCACCGACAACCTCGGGTCGTACGAGCACGGGCTCAAGCTCTCCAAGGAGCGGGCCGTCGCCGTGCAGCAGGTGCTCGCGCGCGAGCTGGATCCGGGGACGGCGTACGACATCCGCGGGTACAGCGAGGACTACCCGATCGCCGACAACCGCACCGAAGAGGGCCGGAAGAAGAACCGGCGGGTGGAAATCTCCTTCCCGCGGACCGCACCCCCCGCCGCCGCCCCCTGATCTCGGGGCCGCCGCCCGGGCACGCTCCCGGGCGGCGCGGGCGGCCGTCGGCCCCGGCGGCACCGGCATACTGGCCCGCCATGGGCACCTCATACGGCGGCGGCGTTCCCTCCTTCACCCTCCACCACACCGACCCCGAGGCCGGCCGCAGCCGGACCGGGCCGCAGCCCTCCTGGGCCGGGGTCGTACCAGGGCTCGGGAACGTGGAGTTGCGGTACGGCGCCGCCCTCGAACGGAGCAGCGCGTTCCGGCAGTTCTCCGTCAGCGGCGAGCTGATACCGCCCGCCGTCTTCAGCGGCATCAACTACGCGCAGATGCCGCTGCCGTCCCGCCCGCGTCTGCAGGTCGGACCGCACACCGGCACCGTGAGCCGCCGCCGCAGCGGGCTGTCCCGGGACGGCCGCGCCCTGCGGATCGGGCTCGCCGAGCGGGCGTACCGCTACCGCCAAGGGTCCACCAAGTGCGTCCACGAGCTGCTGCGGCCGGGCGTCCTCGTGCGGGTCGCCCGGGACGACTGGTACCGGCCGCTGCGGCTCGACGTGCAGGCCGAGGGGCCGGCCGACGCCGTCGACCTGTCCCTCGCGCTGGTGCTCCAGGGCGTCTACACCCGGCACCTCTCCCAGGGCGGGCGCTGGTTCTCCTTCCCCTTCCGGATCCTCAACCGTCTGCCGGACGGGTTCTGAGCTCTTCCGCCGCCAGCTGGGCGCTCTTGATCGCGGCCCTCTCGTCGGGGTGGCTGCCGTGCGTGCGGAAGTGGTCGGCGGCCCGTACGTGGGCGGCCACCGCCTCTGCGGGGCGGCCGGCTTCGCGGAGGGCGTGGCCGAGGTGGTCCAGGGCCATCGCCTCGGCGTGGCGGTCGTGCGACGCGTGGTGGGCACCGAGCGCCCGGGCGTGCGCCGCGGCCGCCTCGTCGTAGCGGCCGGCCTCGCGGAGGGTGAGACCGAGGGCGTCGAGCGCTCTGCCCTCGCCGCCGGGGTCCCGGAGCGTCCGGTAGGCGTCCGCGGCCTCGATGAGGGTCGCGGCGGCCACGTCGACGAGTCCTCGCGTGCGGGCCGTGTGCCCGCGCTCTTCGAGCTCTCGCGCCTTGCTGCGGGGCCGGGGCTTCGTCGCGGCGGCCGGCATCGTCCGGCTCAGGCCGTACCCGCAGTCCGCAGCCGCCAGTGCGTGCTCTTCGGCGACTGCCACCGTGCCGCGGAGCGCCGGCTTCGCCGCCTGGAGCGCCGCGGCCACGACGTACTCGTCCGCCGCGTGGGTGTCGTGGAGGTGGCGGCTCTGGCGCAGGTAGAAGGAGAGGGCGGTGGCGAGGCGCAGGGCCGTGTGCGGTGCTTCGGAGGTGGCGAGGGCGATCGCGGAGACGAGGTTGGGGCGCTCGGCCTCCAGCCACGCCAGCGCGGCGGCACGGTCCGGGAAGCGGGCGGTGGGGCTGTGGGCGGCGGCGCGCAGGTGGAGGTCGGCGGCCTCGCACGAGTTCAGGTAGTACCCCAGCAGCCGGTCCCGGGCACCCCGCTCGTCCCGGACCGGGCGCAGCTCCGACGCGTACAGCCGCAGCAGGTCGTGCATGCGCCAGCGGCCGGAGCGGGGCGGGTGTTCGCCGAGGAGGCAGGAGCGGGCGAGGGCGGCCAGGCCGGCGCGGGTCTCGCGGGCGGGGCGGCCGGTGAGGGCGGTGGCGGCCTCGGTGGAGACGTCGGGGCCCGGGTTGAGGGACAGCAGTCGGAGGAGGCCGGCCTCCGGTTCCCGCAGCCGCCGGTACGAGAGGTCGAAGGCGGTGCGGACCGCGAAGGCGCGGCCGTCGCCGTCCTCGTACCGCAGCTCGCCCAGCCTCCGCCCCGCGTCGGAGAGTTCGTGGGCGAGGGAGGCGATCCGCAGGCCCGGGTCGTACGTCAGGAGCGCGGCGGCGATCGTCAGGGCCAGCGGCAGCCGCCCGCACTGGGCGGTCACCCGCTCCAGTGCCTCGGGCTCCTCCGCGGCGCGCGGGTCGTCGGGGTCGACCTGGGCGAGGGCGGTGGCGATCAGGGCGGCGGCCGACGGGGTGTCGAGTTCACCGAGGGGGAGGAGGCGGGGGCGGAAGTCGGGGGCGGTCAGGGCGTCGCGGGAGGTGGCGAGGAGCCGGTGGCCGGGGTGGGCGGGGACCAGGGGGAGGAGCTGCCCGGCCGACGAGGCGTCGTCGGCGACGATCAGCACCGCCCCGCCGTCCGCCGCCCGGCGGGCCAGCTCCGACCGGTACAGCGCGGCCTGTTCCTCGGGCGTCGGCGGCAGGTCGGCGTCCCGGACGCCCAGTGCCCTCAGCAGCGCCTCCAGCGCCTGGGCGGCGTCGACCGCGCCCGTCGGGGCGTAGCCGCGGAGCCGGACGAAGAGCGTCCCGCCGGGGAAGAACCCGAGGCCGACGGCCCGGTGCGCGGTGTGCAGGGCCAGCGCGGTCTTCCCGACGCCCGGCAGACCGGTCACCACCGTCACCGCCGGCCCCTCCGGGCCCAGGTGCTTCAGGAGTTCGGCGGTCCTTTCCTCCCGGCCGGCCAGCGCCGGCGCCGGGTCCGGGGGGAGGGCGGCGAGGGCGCGTGGGGCGGGGCCGCCGCCCGGGGCCCAAACGTTCTGGGTGATGGTCTGGTCGCGGAGGGCCTGGTAGATCCGGCCGTCGTCGGACGCCTGCGCCCACTGCCGGACGCGCTCGGGGGCGTACGGCTCCCGGTCGTGCCGGTCGCCGCCGTACGGTTCCCGCTCCACCGCCTCAGGACCCGTCGACGTGCTGGTCGCCACCGGACTGGACGATCCGCCCTCGCCCGGACGCCTGCGCGCGCTGCTCCACCTGGTGGGGCGGGTCCCCGGCGCCGCCCGTGCCCTGCGGCGGCAGGTGGCCGCCGGTCTGGGTGACGCTCGCCTCCCCGCTCGCCTCCGCGTGCTGCTCCACCTCCGTGGCGCCGCCGCCGGTCTGCGTGACCTGGGCGTCGTCGGAGGCCGTGGCGGTCTGGGTGACCCTACGGGGAGGGGCCGGGGGTACGGGAGCGGGCGCGGGCTGCGGCTGTTCGCGGCCGGCCCACCAGCCGAGCCCCGCCAGGACCGCCGTGCCCGCGACGGCGCCGAAGGCGAGGGCCGTGTCCAGCCGGGCCCCGTCCTCCTGCGGGAGCCAGCCCCACGGCAGCGCCCGTACGACGGCCACGGACAGCCCGAACGTCACCAGCGCCGCGATCCCGGCGACCGTCCACCGCACCGCACGAGACATTGCCGTCCCCTTCTTCTCCTGCTGCTCTCAGCCCTTCGGCTTCCAGAGGGTGACCTTCAGGGAGATCTGGGTCGGCGGATCGGCGACCCCGCCCTTATTGCCCCCGATGAAGCCGGTGATCGTGACACGGGCGACGTTGCCCTGGTCCGTGAGGATGCAGAACACCGTCTGCGCGGGCAGAGTCCATTCGTACATCTCCGCTTTGGTGAAGCCGCCGACCTGCGCCGACCTCGCGCAGTCCTCGGCCTTCTCCGACGGGTCGGTGGGCTGGAGCTGCGCGGCGTTGCGGCCGTTGCGCAGAGTCAGATAGCCGAAGGAGGTGTTCTCGTACGTCAGGTCGGCCGCGACGGGGACGCCGGACTGTGCGGCCTTGTCCTTCTCCGCGTCCCATTCGTCGTCGGAGTAGCGGCGGGTGGCCGGCACGTCGAAGTCGATCGATCCGACATCGCTCCCGGGGGGCAACCCCAGCGACATCGCCTGGTCCTGGTAGAAGACCTCGTACGTCCGCGAGGCCGGCGGCGCGGAGGCGTCGGTCGCGCCGCCGGTCGCCGTCTCCGTGGCCGTCGGCGTCTGCGAGGGCGTCTCGCCGGTCGCGTCCGACTCCTCGGTGGGCGTGGGTTCCTGAGTCTTCGTCGGGTCCTGCGTCGGATCCTGGGTCGGATCCTGGGTCGGGGACTGCGTCGTGATCTGCGAGGCCGGGGGCTTCGCGTCCCCCGCGCCCTTCCCGTCGCCGGAGGAGAGCAGGGACGGCAGGATCGCGGCGGCCAGGGTGGACACGCCGACGATCACGGCGCCGATGACCGTGACCTTCCCGCCCTCGCTCAGGTTCCCGTACCACCCTCGACGCGGCGGGTGCGGCGGCTGCGGGGGCGGTGGCCCGGCCGGTGAACCCAGGTACGAGTGGGGCGTGTTGTTCGGTGGCGTGGGTGCCGTGGACACCTGTGCTCCTTGCTCCTCAGGGCGGCGATCGCGCGTGGCCCACGGACTTTACCGCGCGTGGCCTGGAACCTCCGTCCGGTCACCGTGCCACCGGACGGAGGCCCCTGGTCAGGGAGTTCAGGCGCCGAGCGCGGCCAGCACGGCCTGCACGGCGGCCACGACCGGGCCGCCGACCGCGCCCACGAGGGCGGCGATCCCGGCGATCCGGGTGAGCGGGCCCTCCAGTTCGGCGCGCGGGGCGGCGGGGTCGAGGCCCGCCGCGGCCTCGTCGAGCTCCGCGCGGCGCGTGTCGTCGAGGTGGGTGCGGAGTCCTTCGATGGCCGAGCGGAGGTCGTCGAGGGCGGTCGCGGGGGTGGCGGCCGCGCCCACCGTCTTGCCGCCGGCGACGATGTCGCCGGAGCCGGTGTGGCTGGCCTTGCCGATGTTGCCCGAGCCGTACTGGTGGATCTGATCGCTGCTCATGTCACCCTGCCTGGATGTTGCCGCGGCCGAAGTGGTTGGCCTGTCCGATGTTGCCCGTGCCGTACTGCTGGATGAGGTCGCCGGCGACGGCGTGCTCCACATTGAAGATCATCTGCGCCTGGCCGGGGGTGCTGATGGCCTTGGTGATCTCCAGGACGAGGTGGTCGATCTCGTGCTTCTGGGTGCTCCAGACGGTGTCCCGCTGGGTGCCGGCCGTGTTCACGATCAGGCCGTAGAGCACCGGGAGATCGGGCTGCCGGACCTTGACGACGAGACGCCAGACCATCAGGGCGGCGATGGCGACCACGACGACGTAGGCGACGGTCTCCTTCGTGGCCTGGGCGAGCGCCCCGCCGATGCCGAGGACGAGCCAGATGCGGAAGATGCCGACGAAGAGGTCCTTGCCGATCTTCTTCTTCACGGGCACGAGGCGGCGCTGTCCCACGTGCGAGATGTTCCGCAGGGGGTACGCGTCACCGCCGACCCATAAGGACCCGGTGTGGATCTGCACCTCTACCGGGCTGTGGCGAGACATTCGCTTTCCCCTTTCCCCAGGAAACCGGTGCTTCACTCTAGCGGAGCAACGGGCGGGTCCAGCGGGGCGAAAACCAAGCTGTGACATGCGAATTGACGGATCCGGACCGGCTTGCGCGCGGGCGCACGCGCCCACCTCCGGGGCGCCCGCGCGCGGCGTGTGATCCTCCGTCAGGGCCGCCCGGATCCCGCCCGCGCGCCCGCGTGCTCGCGTGCTCGCGTGCCCCCCGCGCCCGCGCTCAGCGCGTGAGGTCAGCCAGCGCCGCCCGGATCTCGGCGATCATCCCGGCCGGGGCGGTGAAGACCTCCCGGGCGGTGAAGCGCAGGACCCTGCGGATCCCGGGGCAGGACTGGAGGGCGTTGAAGCGGGCGATGTCGCGCTCGTGGGCCCGGCGCGTGCCGTGGTAGGCGAAGCCCTCGACCTCCACCACCAGTCCCGCCTCCCGGAACAGGAAGTCCGGTCGGAGGGGATGGCCCGCGGGCGTCCGCAGCAGCGGCTGGCACTCCGGGAAGAGGGCCGCGTCGGCCATCCGCAGCCGGGCCACCGTCTCCGCGGGCGACCCCGCGGCCGGCTCCGCCAGCCGGAGCCAGGCGCGGGCGCGCGGCGCCCCCGGGCGGCGGACGGCGAGCTGCGCGGCCAGCTCCTCGTACCGGACCAGGGGCCCTCTGCGTACCCCCTCCACCTTCCGCGCGGACATTGCCGAGTCGGCCACCACCACGGCCTCCTCTCTGCTCGCGGACGCCCGTATCAGGTCCGCGACCGTCCGCGCGGCCGTCGTCACGCGCAGGCCCCGGCGCAGGCAGACGTCCTCCGGCGGGAGCGAGGCCCGCGAGCCGGGAGGGGCCGGCATGCCCGTCAGGAACTCGATCCGGTGCAGCCGGGCCGCCGTGCCGTGTCGGCAGACCCGGTGCGGGCGCAGCAGCTGGAGCGCGGTCTCCCGGACCCGCCAGTCCGTCTCCTTGCCCGGCGCCGCCCACGCGCCCCGGCAGATCCGCTGCCAGCCGTCCCGCCGCAGGCGCGCGGCGAGCCGGCCCGGCGGCCAGCCCGCCGCGAGAGCCCGGACGGTGAGGAGCACCCCGCCCCGGGCGAGGATCGACAACTCGTACATACGCCCAACGATCCACGGACGAGGGACACTTCGCACCCCCTGTGGAAAACCCGGCGAAAGTTGTCCCCAGGAAACCGCAAAAGTGTCCGCCGAGGGTTTCGGGGGAGGAGCATTCTGGACGGAACCACCACAACGCTTCCGGGGCAGGGCCGCCGATGCAGCAGCACACCAGACCTCAGACCGACGCTCCTTCGACCGCCGGCGAACAACTCGTCCACGACCTCCTCACGCACGTCCCGGCGTTCCGCGCCGCGTACGAGAGCCACGTCTTCCGGCAGGGCGGGATCCTGCCGCACGTCTTCTTCTGGGACGTCGTCCAGGGGACCGTCCGCTCCTTCCTGGCGGAGGAGGCGGAGCCCGACTGGCGCCGCACCCTCGACTTCCTGGAGGAGCAGATCCGGCGCGGCGACACCGTCGTCGACGAGGTGATCGTGACCTCCTTCCTCGGCGACCTGCCGTCCCCGCAGGAGCCCGGCCACGGCATCGTCGGACAGCTCGGCCCGGTCATGGCCGCGAGGTTCGGCCGCATAAGGCCCCGGGGCTGACCAGCGCTTCCCCTCCGGCACCTCGGACCATCCGCCACCTCGGATAATCGTCCGCATGTCCGCGCCCGCCACCGGCCCCAGCCGCCCCCGTCCCCGGCCCTCCCCGCTCCTCCTCGCCCTCGGCGGCTACGCCGTCACCCGGCTGGTCGGGCTCGCCGTCCTCGCCGGCGCCGCGGCCGCGACCGGGAAGGACGGCTTCCACCGGCTGAGCGGGCGCTGGGACTCGGTCTGGTACGTCCGGATCGCCGAGCACGGGTACGGGTACCAGGTCACGCTCCCGAACGGGGACGTCCACTCCGACCTGGCGTTCTTCCCCCTGCTGCCCGCCCTCGAACGGGCCCTGTCGGCCGTCTCGCCGCTGGACGCCGCCGGGGCCGGGCTGCTGGTCTCCTGGACGGCGTCGCTGGCCGCCGCCTGGGGGATCTTCCGCTGCGGCGAGCACGTCGTCTCGGCCCGCGCCGGGGTGCTGCTGGCGGTGCTGTGGGGCGTGTACCCGACGGCGTTCGTGCAGTCGATGGCGTACACGGAGACGCTGTTCACCGCGTTCGCCGCCTGGTCGCTGTACGCGGTGCTGCGCGGGCGGTGGATCCTCGCCGGGCTGCTCTGCGCGGGCGCCGGACTCACCCGGCCCACCGCCGCCGCGCTGATCGCCGCCCTCGGCGTCACCGCCGCCGTCACCCTCGTACGGGAGCGGCGGCTGCCCCTCCGCACGCTCGCCGGGGTGCTGCTCGCGCCGCTCGGCTGGCTCGGGTACGTCGTGTACGTCGGCGTCCGCGAGTCGAGCGCCACCGCGTACTTCGACGTCCAGGCCGCCTGGGGCAACTCCATCGACGGCGGCGTCGCCCTCGCCCGCTTCATCGCCTCCTTGCCCCGGCCCGCCGCGCTCGGCCTCTGCGCCGCCCTCGCCCTCCTGGCCTGGCTGGTCGTGCTGTGCGTGCGGCAGCGCCAGCCGCTGCCGCTGCTCGTCCACACGGTCGGCGTCGTCGTGGTGTCGCTGGTCGGCGCCGCGTACTTCGGCTCCCGGCCGCGCCTGATGATGCCCGCCTTCGGGCTGCTCCTGCCGCCCGCCGCCGCGCTCGCCCGCCTCCGCACCGGCACCGCCGCCACCGTCCTCGCCGCGCTCGCCCTGGCCTCCGCCGGCTACGGCGCCTTCACCCTGCTGGGCTCGGGACCGCCCTGACCGGGAGCCGGTCCGGCCGTCACCGTCACTCGCGTCCCCGGCCGCAGCCCCCACTCCGCCATCGCGCCCGCCTCCGCCTCCAGGACGTGCCGGGCGCGGAGCCGCAGCGCCCCGAGCCGGCCCGGGCGCAGGGTGACCACGGACAGCACCCGCAGCTCCCGGTCCAGGTGGGCGACGTCGATCGGGAAGCCCATGCCGAAGGTGTGCACGCTGTTCGCCGGGGTCAGGAGCATCGCCCCCGCGATCCCGTCCCGGCCCAGCAGCCCGCGCCTTCGCGCCCGGTACGAGGCCGCGACCTCCACCGGCACCACCGCGCCGCCCGGCACCGTGAGCGTCCCCGTCCCGTCCCGCCAACTCCGCCCCATGCGCCCGACCTTAGACCTAAGGTCGGGCCGTGTACCCGTCGCTGATCGTCCTCGCCGCCCTGTGGGGCGCCGCCGTCGGGCTGCTCGTGCCGCGGGCCGCGTACCGGCTCTCCGTGGAGCCCGAGGAGCCGTGGCGGGAGCGGTGCCCCGCGGGGCACCGGCTCGCCGGGCCGGCCGGCGGATGGCTGGGCGGGCCCGGCCGGGCCGGCTGCGCGACGACGCCCGCGCCGTACGCCGTGCCGCTGCTGACCGCGCTGGTCTGCGCGCTGCTCGCCGCCGCCACCGGCGGGCCCCGGCCGGAGCTCGCCGTCTGGCTGCTCGCCGCGCCCTTCGGCGTGCTGCTCGGCTGTGTCGACGTCCGGGTGCAGCGGCTGCCCGACGGGCTGACCCTGCCGCTCGCGCTCGCCGTGCCGCTGCTGCTCGGGGCCGCCGAACTCCTCCCGTACGACGCCGGGTCCTGGCCCCACGCGCTGCTCGGGGCGGTCGCGCTCGGCGGCGGCTATCTCGCGCTGCACCTCATCAGCCCGCAGGGCCTCGGCTTCGGCGACGTGAAACTCGCCCTGCCGCTGGGCGCCGCCCTCGGCTGGTACGGCTGGGGCGTCCTGTTCACCGGAGCCTTCCTGGGCTTCCTGCTCGGCGCGGGATACGGCTTCGGGCGGGTCCTGCTCGGCCGCGCGGGCCGCTCCTCCGCGATCCCGTTCGGCCCCTTCATGCTCTCCGGCGCCCTCCTCGGGCTCGCCCTCGGCGCCTTCACCGCCCTGCCCTGAGCACCGGCGGGCCCCGGCTCCGCAGCGCCACGACGCCGTCGCGGAGCGCCACTCCACCCGCGTCCACCAGCGGCGGCGTCAATGCGGGGCGTTCCCCCGTCGGAGGGACGGAACTCCGCCGCCACGCCGGGGCGCAAACCCGCCACGGGGGCCCGGAACCCTTGGGGCGCTTGGGATCCGGGGAATTCCGGCCGCTTCGTTCGGCGCACGTGGCGCGCGACCCGACTAACGAAGGGTTATGGTGGAACCCCCCCCTCGGGCCGGTCCGTATCCCCCCCACGGACCGGCCCGTTTTCTTTCCCCGTTTCCTTCCCTCCCCCCCCGTGCCTCCTCCGGAGCCCCGGGCCCCGGAGGGCGTCAGCCCCGGCGGGCCCAGATGTTGGTGCCCTCGGTGTCGACGGCGAAGGAGTCGATCTCCTTCAGCTCCGTGTCCGTGAGCGGCGCGGAGGCCAGCGCCGCCACGTTCTCCTCCAGCTGCCCGACGCTCGACGCGCCGATCAGGGCCGAGGTCATCCGGGGGTCGCGCAGCACCCACTTCAGCGCCAGCTGGGCCAGCGACTGCCCGCGCCGCTCGGCGATCGCCGCGAGGCCGCGGAGCCGGCGCAGCACCTCGTCGGAGAGCAGGTTCGGGTCGAGGGACTTGCCCTGGGTGGCGCGGGAGCCCTCCGGGATGCCCTTCAGGTACTTGTTGGTGAGCAGGCCCTGGGCCAGCGGCACGAAGGAGATGCAGCCCATGCCGGCCGTCTCCAGGGTGTCGAGCAGGCCGTCGTCCTCGATCCAGCGGTTGATCATCGAGTACGAGGGCTGGTGGATCAGGGCCGGGACGCCCATCTCCTTCAGCAGCCGCGCGGCCTCGGCGGTCTGCTCCGCGTTGTACGAGGAGACGCCGACGTACAGCGCCTTGCCCTGCTGGACCGCGGAGGCGAGCGCCCCCATGGTCTCCTCCAGCGGGGTCTCCGGGTCGAAGCGGTGCGAGTAGAAGATGTCGACGTAGTCGAGGCCCATCCGGTTCAGGGAGGCGTCGAGCGACGACAGCAGGTACTTGCGGGAGCCCCACTCGCCGTACGGACCCGGGTGCATCTCGTACCCCGCCTTGGTCGAGACGATCAGCTCGTCCCGGTACGGCGCGAAGTCCTGGGCGAAGATCTTGCCGAAGTTCAGCTCGGCCGAGCCGGGCGGCGGACCGTAGTTGTTCGCCAGGTCGAAGTGGGTGACGCCGAGGTCGAAGGCGCGGCGCAGGATCGCCCGCTGCGAGTCGAGCGTGCGGTCGTCGCCGAAGTTGTGCCAGAGACCGAGGGAGACGGCGGGGAGCTTGAGCCCGCTGCGGCCCGAGCGGCGGTACTCCATGGAGTCGTAGCGCTCCGCGGCGGCGCGGTAGAGGGGGGATTCAGTCACGTATCTCTGCTTATCACGGACCTGTGACACAGCCGTACGGAGTTGTGACGGTCCCGGACTGGGACCCTTCATCCGACCGCAGTAGTGTGGCGGCTTGCGAACCGCCCGCCCATGGAGGGGTAAAGAACAGTGAACCTGCGCGACCTGGTGTACGGGCTCTACGCACGCCGGGTGGAAGGCCGTCTCGACCACGACCAGGTGCCCAAGCACATCGGCGTCATCCTCGACGGCAACCGTCGCTGGGCCAAGGCCTCCGGCGGGACCCCCGAGCAGGGACACAAGGCCGGCGCGGACAAGATCCAGGAGCTGCTCGGCTGGTGCGCCGAGACGGACGTCGAGGTCGTCACCCTCTGGATGCTCTCCACGGACAACCTGAACCGCCCCGAGGAGCAGCTTGTCCCGCTGCTCGGCATCATCGAGAACGCCGTGCGCGCGCTCGCCGCCGACGGCCGCTGGCGGGTGCACCACGTCGGCACCATGGACCTGCTGCCGGCCAGGACCCAGACGGTCCTCAAGGAGGCCGAGGAGTCCACCCGCACCAACGCCGGGATACTGGTCAACGTCGCCGTCGGCTACGGCGGCCGGCAGGAGATCGCGGACGCGGTCCGCTCGCTCCTCCTCGACCACGCCGAGCGCGGCACCAGCTTCGAGGAGCTGGCGGAGACCGTCTCCATCGACCTCATCTCGGAGCACCTGTACACGCGCGGGCAGCCCGACCCGGACCTGGTGATCCGCACCAGCGGCGAGCAGCGCCTGTCCGGGTTCATGCTGTGGCAGAGCGCCCACTCCGAGTACTACTTCTGCGAGGTCCACTGGCCGGCCTTCCGCAAGGTCGACTTCCTGCGGGCGCTGCGCGACTACGCCGCCCGGCACCGGCGCTACGGCACCTGAGGCCCGTCCCCCTGCCGGAACAGGGGTCCCGGGGGAGTCACCGGACGTTCATGAACACGCCGTCATATGCCGTGGCATGGCAAGGAGTGTTCGAGGGAATAAGCCTGGTGAAGTGAGCGGCACGGAGACCGCCACCCGGGAGGCCCCTTGCACCAGGACGACCGTGCGGGACAAGCACGGGAGAAGCGGAGGGCCGGTGTTCGGCCCGCGCTGGGCGGTCCGATCCCGGTCCCATTCCGCCGCGACAACGGTGATTCCGTCGCACCCCGGCCTTTTTCGGGTCTTCAGAGGGGGTCTGTCCTTCCGTGGTGACCAGCACGAAGCGCCGTCTTTCCGACCGGCGCACCTATGTTCTCGACACCAGCGTCCTGCTCGCCGACCCCAAGGCGATGTCCCGCTTCGAGGAGCACGAGGTCGTGCTCCCCATCGTGGTGGTGACCGAGCTGGAGGCGAAGAGGCACCACCCCGAGCTCGGCTACTTCGCCCGCCAGGCGCTGCGCCTGCTGGACGACTTCCGGGTCCGGTACGGCCGCCTGGACGCCCCCCTGCCGATCGGGGACCTCGGCGGCACGCTGCGGGTCGAGCTCAACCACTCCGACCCCGGTGTCCTGCCGGCCGGCTACCGGCTGGGCGACAACGATTCCCGGATCCTCGCGGTCGCGCGCAACCTCCAGGCGGAGGGGTACGACGTCACAGTCGTCTCCAAGGACCTGCCGCTGCGCATCAAGGCGTCCTCGGTGGGCCTGCTCGCCGAGGAGTACCGCGCCGAGCTCGCCATCACGGACGCCAACGGCTGGACCGGGATGTCCGAGCTGAGCCTCTCCGCCGAGCAGATCGACCTCCTGTACGACCAGGAGCGGTTGTACGTGCCGGAGGCGTCCGAGCTGCCCGTGCACACCGGTCTGGTGCTGCAGTCGGAGCGCGGCAAGGCGCTCGGCCGGGTCGGCGCCGACGGGAACGTGCGGCTGGTCCGCGGCGACCGGGAGGCGTTCGGGATCCGGGGCCGCAGCGCCGAGCAGCGGATCGCGCTCGACCTGCTCCTCGACCCGGAGGTCGGGATCATCTCGATGGGCGGCCGGGCCGGCACTGGCAAGTCGGCGCTCGCGCTCTGCGCGGGCCTGGAGGCGGTCCTGGAGCGCCGGCAGCACCAGAAGGTGATGGTCTTCCGTCCGCTGTACGCGGTCGGCGGCCAGGACCTCGGCTATCTGCCGGGCAGCGAGTCGGAGAAGATGAGCCCCTGGGCGCAGGCGGTTTTCGACACGCTCTCGTCGGTCGCCGGGCGCGAGGTGATCGAGGAGGTGCTGTCCCGGGGGATGCTGGAGGTCCTGCCGCTCACCCACATCCGGGGCCGCTCGCTCCACGACGCCTTCGTCATCGTCGACGAGGCCCAGTCCCTGGAGCGGAACGTGCTGTTGACCGTTCTGTCCCGTATCGGGGCGAATTCGCGGGTGGTCCTCACCCATGACGTGGCCCAGCGGGACAACCTGCGGGTGGGGCGGTACGACGGAGTCGTCGCCGTGGTCGAGAAACTGAAGGGGCATCCGCTCTTCGCGCACGTCACCCTGACCCGCTCGGAGCGGTCCCAGATCGCGGCCCTGGTCACCGAGATGCTGGAGGACGGCCACCTGTAGGTCCGATTCGTACCGTTTGGCTCCCGTACGGGAGTTGGGGGGGGGGGCGGCCCCGCGGCGTGCTCGCACGAGGGGGGGCCCCCCCACCCGCCCCACCAGACACAAAACCAACAACGAG
>NZ_JBHYKM010000049.1:51087-52198 GCF_042741435.1 Streptomyces sp. NPDC058955
GCGAAGCGCAGGAGCTTAGCCGGGCGGCGCCCCCGTGTCCGCAACATCCGTCAAAACACCTGCGTCCAACGAGGTGTGAGCTTTCACACGCAACACGGAATTGCCTTGCGGCGTCCGCGTCCGGCAGAGTCTTGCTTCCGTCAGGCCCCGCATACGGCACCCGTGCACCTTCGACCGTTCGAAGAGGCACACCACAGCACCGCACAACTCCACAATCGTCGTCGTATGCCGCCCACAGCACCACGGGCCCGTGTCTTCTGTGACCCGGTACGACGAAGACCAGCGCCAGGGGCACGATTTCGCCCGCGTGGTCACCGCTGCGGGCGATGCTGGAAGGAAACCGTGTGAGCCGGATCTCGGTCCGGGGATTCGCGGTGGCGTCTGCCACTGCGGTCACCACCGTCGGCGCCGTCGTCGGAGTTGCCACGGGCAACGCCGCCCAGGCCACTTCGGACGACAACTTCGAGGCCGCCGCGGCCGACAGCACGCTGCTCGCGGACATCCCCGCGGGCGCGCAGGCACAGGTACAGGTCGCCTCCCTCGCGGAGCAGGCCGACGTGCAGGCCGCCGCCGCGGACGCCACCGCGCGCAAGACCGCCGAGGAAGCCGCCCGCTTCAAGGCCGCCGAGGACGCGGAGGCCAAGAAGAAGGCCGCCGACGAGAAGGCCGAGCAGGAGAAGAAGGAGCGCGAGGAGCGGGAGGCCCGCGAGGAGGCCGAGCGCGCCAGCCGCGAGGCCGTCCGCGACGCGTCGAGCTTCTCCGCCCAGGGCTCGTACTCCATCTCCGAGGTCAAGGCGATCGCCCGCCAGATGATCCCGGAATCGCAGTTCCAGTGCTTCAGCAACATCGTGGACCACGAGTCCGGCTGGAACTACCGGGCGACCAACCCGTCCTCCGGCGCCTACGGTCTCGTCCAGGCGCTGCCGGGCACCAAGATGTCCTCGGCCGGCGCCGACTGGCAGACCAACCCCGCCACCCAGATCAAGTGGGGTCTCAGCTACATGAACGGCCGGTACGGCAGCCCCTGCGGCGCCTGGTCGTTCTGGCAGGCCAACCGCTGGTACTAGACCGGCGAGCGCTCAACCCCGGGAAGCCCCGCACCGTCCTACGG
>NZ_JBHYKM010000050.1:0-30378 GCF_042741435.1 Streptomyces sp. NPDC058955
TTGGCACGCTGTTGAGTTCTCAAGGTGCGGACGCTTCCTTCGTTCCTGTTTCCAGGCCCTCCGGGCGCTTCCTTCGTTTCCGACTCTATCAGATCCTTTCGGCGTCTGATTCCCAGTCAGAGGGGGTTGTCTTTCCGGCCGCTGGGCCGTTCCGACGAGTGAGACTTTAGCGGATTCCCCGCCCCCGATGCGAATCGGGGACTCGGCTCCTTCATTTCGCAAAAACGCACGGAAAGCAGAATGACGACGACGCACGAGGAATCGAGATCATCAGGCTCGTTGGTTCTTGCGGAATGGCCGTCCGGGGCCGACCGGAGTCGGTGCTCACGTCGGACAGCCCGCAGAACATTACGGATCGGGCGGGGCCGTGTCAACCCCGCAGGTCGGGCGACCCCTACGGGTGATCATGGCCGCAGGCTGGACACGACCTCGGCGGTGGCGGCCACGCCGTTCTGGATGGTGGGGGCCATGCTCGTGCCGGCCAGGAAGAAGCCGAGCAGGGCGCAGACGACCGCGTGGGTGACCTTGAGGCCACCGCTGCGCATGAAGATCACGGCCAGTACGAGGAGCAGCACCACGACGGATACGGAAACGGCCATCGCTCTCACGTCCTTCTTCTGCCGCACCGGAATTGCGGCGTTCGGCGGACAGTGTGGCGGAATGGGCGATCCGTCCGGGGGAACGGCAGGGCGGCCATCCGGGTGACAGGCGAAAGGATCATGCGCCGGGGCGGGGCAGGCAGTCCTGCCACTCCACCGTGCGGTCGCACCAGCGGTTCAGGAGGACGCGGTCGTGGCCGACGGCGAGGAGGCCGGCGCCGGTCCGTTCGCGGTAGGTCTCGACGGCGGCGACCAGGGCGGCCGTGGTGGAGGCGTCGAGCATGGCGGTCATCTCGTCGCAGACCAGCCAGCGGGGCTCCAGGCTGAGCGCCCGGGCGAGGCAGGCGCGCTGGAGTTGGCCGTCGCTGACCGCGTGGGGGCGGCGGGTGAGGAGCTCGGGGGTGAGGCCGACGGCGGGGGCCAGCTCGGCGACGCGGTCGGCGGCCTCCGCCTTGCGGCCGGTGGCGCGCAGGGGTTCGGCGATGAGGTCCGCCAGGGTGAGCCGGGGGTCGGCGGCGGTGCGGGGCTGCTGGAAGACGACGCCGACGGCGGTGCGCTGCGCGCGCGGGGCGCGGTGGCGCCAGGCGGTGACCTCGGTGCCGTCGAGGACGAGGCGGCCGGCGTCGGGCCGGTGGAGCAGGGCGGCGACCCGGGCGAGGGTGGACTTGCCGCAGCCGCTGGGGCCGAGGAGGCCGACGGCCTCGCCGGGGGCGACCGTGAGGGAGGCGCCGCGGAAGACCGGCCTGCGGGGTGCGTAGCCGGCGGTGACGGAGTCGAGTTCAAGCACGGGGACGCTCCGGGTGGTGGCAGGCCACACCGGCGCGGAGGGCCGGGGCGGTGGCGCAGAGGTCGGTGGCGCGGGCGCAGCGCGGGGCGAAGGCGCAGCCCTCGGGGAGGTCGGAGAGTTCGGGCGGCATGCCGGGGATGGGGGTGAAGGCGCGGTCGGGGAGGGCGTCGAGGAGGCCGCGGGCGTAGGGGTGGTCGGGTCCCGCGGTGCCGAAGAAGCGGTGGGCGGGGGCGATCTCGACGATCCGGCCGGCGTACATGACGGCGACGCGGTCGGCGATGCGGGCGGCGGCGGTCAGGTCGTGGGTGATGAGGAGGAGGCCGCGTCCGTCGTCGGCGTGGCGGCGCAGTTCGTCGGCGGTGCGTTCGACGAGGTCGCGGTCGAGGCCGGTGGTGGGTTCGTCGGCGAGGAGGAGCGGGGCGTCGCCGATGAGGGCGAGGGCGGTGGCGGCGCGCTGGGCGAGTCCGCCGGACAGCTCGTGCGGGTGGGCGTCGAGGTGGCTCGCGGGGAAGGCGGCGCGGGCCGCGGCGTCCTCGGCGGCTTTGCGGCGGCGGGAGCGCGGGGTGTCGGTGAGCGCCCGGACGGTCTCCTCCAGGTGGGCGCGGACGGTGCGGACCGGGGTGAGGTGGGCGGCGGGGCTCTGGGGGACGAGGCCGACGCGCCGGCCGCGTACGGATCGGGCGAGGGTCTTCTCGTCGGCGGCGAGGAGGTCGGTGCCGTCGAGCAGGGCCGTGCCGCTGGTCTCGGCGTTGCCGGGGAGCAGGCCGAGGAGGGCGGAGGCGAGGACGGACTTGCCGCAGCCGGACTCGCCGACGAGGGCCAGGCACTCCCCCGGTGCCAGGTCGAAGTCGGCGTCCGTGACGGCGGCGACGGTCCGTCCGCCGCGCAGCCGGAACCGGACGCTGAGCCCGCGGACGCTGAGCAGCGCGTCCTCGGCCCGTTCGGCGGTGACGGCGTCGAGGGCACGCGCGAGTCGGGCGTTCACAGCATCAGCTCCGATCGGCGGCGGGGGTTGAGGCGGTCGCGCCAGACGCCGGCGAGTCCGGCGATGGCGAGGGTGGGGACGATCAGGAGGAGGCCGGGGAAGAGGGTGGGCCACCAGTCGCCGGCGAGGAGGGAGGAGCGGGCGGACTGGACGAGGTTGCCGAGGCTGGCCTGGTGGCTGGGGAGGCCGAGGCCGAGGAAGGAGAGGGCGGACTCGTGCCACATGGCGTGCGGGACCATCAGGACGGCGGCGAGGCCGGCCTGGGGCAGGACCGCGGGGAGCAGGTGGCGGGTGGCGACGCGGCGGCGGGAGGCGCCGCCGGAGATGGCGGCCTCGATGTGGGGGCGGGTCCGGAGGGAGAGGACCTCGGAGCGGACGATGCGGGCGGTGGAGAGCCAGTGGGTGACCGCGACGGAGGCGATGACGGGCCAGACGCCGGGGCGGAAGAGGGCGACGACGAAGATGCCGAGGAGCAGGTGCGGTACGGAGGAGAAGGCGTCGACGAGGCGCATGAGGGTGCGGTCGGTCCAGCCGCCGAGGGCTCCGGCGGCCGCGCCGACGGCGGTGCCGAGGACGGTGGCGACGAGCGCGGCGACGAGGCCGACGAGCAGGGAGATCCGCAGGCCGTAGACGCAGCGCAGGAGGAGGTCGCGGCCGACGTCGTCGGTGCCGAAGGGGTGGTCCCAGGAGGGCGGGAGGAGTTTTCGGGAGAGGTCGACGGCCTGTTCGTCGAGGTGGACGAGCGGGGGGACGAGGAGGACGGCGAGGACGACGGCGCCGACGACGAGGGCGGAGGTCCACAGCCGGAGGCGGTGGGTGCGGGGGTCAGCCATCGAAGCCCACCCTCGGGTCGGCGAGGCCGTAGAGGAGGTCGGAGAGGAGGTTGCCGAGGAGGACGGCCGCGGTGGCGAGCACGGTGAGTGCGGCGAGCAGCGGGAAGTCGACGGCGGTGGCGGCCTGGACGGTGGCGGCGGCGATGCCGGGCCAGCTGAAGACGGTCTCCACGAGGAGGGCTCCGGTGATGAGTTCGGGTACGCGGGAGCCGATGAGGGTGAGCATCGGGAGCATGCCGGAGCGCAGGGCGTGGCCGGTGAGGACGGTCCGTTCGGCGAGGCCGCGGGCGCGGGCGCCGCGGACCGGGTCCTCGTCGAGGGCGTCGCCGACGCCCTGGCGGACGTAGAGGAAGAACCACGGCAGCTGGGAGACGCCGAGGACGAGGGCGGGCAGCACGAGGTGGCGGGCGACCTGGTCGGGGGTGACGGTGTCGCTGGCGGTGTCGGTGAGGCCGCCGGCGGGGAGGGCGCCGAGGTGGAGGGCGAAGAACCAGATGGCGAGGAGGCCGAGCCAGAAGGCGGGGGCGGCTTCCAGGGTGTACGCGAGGGCGCTGACGGCGCGGTCGAGGAGGCCGCCGCGGCGGCGGCCGGCGAGGACGCCGAGGAGGGTGCCGAGGGTGATCGCGACGAGGAAGGCGGTGACGGCGAGGAGGACGGACCAGCCGAGGCGTTCGGTGATGACGTCGGCGACGGGGCGGCGCATGACGGCGGAGTCGCCGAGGTCGCCGGTGGCGGCCGAGGTGAGCCATTCCCACCAGCGGGTGAGGAAGGGCTGGTCGACGCCGAGGTTGTGGCGGAGCTGGTCGAGGTTCTCCTGCGAGGCGGTGAGGCCGGCGGTGCCGGCGTACGCCTTGACGGGGTCGAAGGGGGAGGCTTCGGCGACCGCGAAGACGGCGAGGGTGACGCCGAGGAGGACGGGGACGGCGGCGAGGGCGCGCCGTCCCGTCATCCGGGCCATGGCCCCCCAGGGGAGGCGGCGGCTCACTTCTGGGTGTCTCCGGTCTTCTTGGGCTGCCAGGCTTCGACGTTCCACCAGGGGCCGGCGGCGAGGCCGTGGTCGTGGGGTTCGACCTGGGTGGTGAGGGGGGCGCCCTTGGCGTCGGAGGTCCAGGAGTCGTTCACGACGTAGAGGTGGTCGATGTGGGTGAGGAAGGTGTAGCCGGGGTTCTCGACGAGCTGTCGCTGGACGGTGTCGTACGCGGCCTTGCGCTTGGCCGGGTCGTTGGTGCGGCGGCCGTCCTCCAGGGCGCGGTCGACGGTCTCGTCGGCGTACTGGGCCATGTTGTTGAAGCCGTCGCCGGCGAGGGTGGACTTCAGGAGGAGGTACTGGTCGAAGTCGGGGTCGCCGGGCGCGCCGCCGCCGGCGAGGACCGCGTCGGTCTTCATGCGGGGTTCGATGACCTCCCAGGTGCCGGCCTGGGTCTTGATCTCGATGCCGGCCTTGCGGGCGTCGGAGGCGTAGGCGAGGGCGTGGTCCTGGCGGAGCTTGTCGCCGGAGAGGTACCAGAGGGGGAAGGAGGCGCGGACGCCGTTCTTGGCGCGGACGCCGTCGGGGCCGGGCTTCCAGCCGGCCTCGTCGAGGATCTTCTGCGCGCCGGCGAGGTCGTGGCGGCGCTCGGTTCCCTGGGCGAACCAGGGGCTGTCGGTGGGGACGGGGCCGTAGGCGGGCTTGCCGGCGCCTTCGAGGATCTTGTCGACCATGGTCTGGCGGTCGACGGCGATGTCGAGGGCGCGGCGGACGGCGGTGTCGCCGGCGACGGGGTTGTGGGTGGGGAGGGTGACCGTGCGGTAGTCGTAGGTCCTGGCGGCGTAGGTCCGCTTGGCCTTGTCGTTCTGGAAGCCGGCGGCGAGGTTGGGCGGGAGGATGGCGCCGTCGAGGTCGCCGGCGCGCAGGCGGGTGGCGCGGACGTCGTCGTCCTTGACGATCGCCATGGTGAACCGCTTCACCGCGGGGGCGCCGTTCCAGTACTTCGGGTTGGCCTTGAAGGTGAGCTTCTCGCCCTTGGACCAGCCGGTGAGGACGTAGGGGCCGGTGCCTATGGGGTGGGTGGTGAAGGCGCCGGTGTTGACGTCCTGCCGCGCGGCGACGTGTTCGGGGGCGATGGCGTGGACGGTGCGCTCGGCGAAGGGCGCGTAGGGGTACTTGAGGCGGAAGACCACGGTGTCGTCGCCGACGGCCTCGACGCTCTTGAGGGCGTCGAGTTCGGTGCGGGAGGGGTTGTTGGTCTTCGGGTCGAGGATCGTCCGGTAGGTGAAGACGACGTCCTTGGAGGTGAAGGGGGCGCCGTCGCTGAAGGTGACGTCGTCGCGGAGGGTGTACGTGTAGGTGAGGCCGCCGTCGCTGATGTGCGGGAGCGTGCGGGCGAGGGCCGGGCGGAGCTTCATGTCGGCGTCGAAGGCGAGGAGCCCGTCGAAGATCTTGGAGTTGCCGTCCTTGCCGTAGCCGAGAAGCGGGCTGAGGGTGTCGGGTTCGTAGGCGATGCCGACGACCGCGGAGTCCTTGGGGCCGCCGGTGCCGGCGGTGTCGGCGCCGGGGTTGGTGCAGGCCGCGGTCGCGAGGGCGAGCGCCCCCGTGATCAGCGCGGCGGTCGCGCGGCGGACGGGTCGGGCGGCCATCGGGTCCACACCCCTTTTTGAAGATCAACTGTTATTGCGAGCAGTTCGCAATTAAACCGCATGGGTGCGGCGGGGCCCCCGGTGGGGTAGGCCGCCCCGGAGATCGACGACACCGGGAGGGGACGATGGGCGACGGGTACGCGGACGGGGCGGCGGAGCGCGACGGGGCGGAGGGCCCGCTGAGTGCCGCCGAACTGTTCGACGGGGTGGGGATCGACTACGAGCGGGCGTTCGGGCGGCTGCCCGCGCAGCTCGCGGCGGTCGAGTGGCTGACCGGGCGGCTCCCCGCCGGCTCCCGGGTGCTGGACGTCGGCAGCGGCACGGGCCGGCCGGTCGCCGCGCTGCTCGCGGCCGCGGGGCACGAGGTGACCGGGATCGACGTCTCCCGGACGATGGTCGAACTGGCGCGGGAGCAGGTGCCCGGGGCGCGGTTCGAGCAGGTCGACGTCCGCGACCACACCCCGCCGGAGGAGGGGTACGACGCCGTGTGCGCCTTCTTCCCGCTGCTGATGATGGAGCGGAAGGAGCAGATCGCGGCCGTGCGCCGGATGGCCTCGTGGCTGGTGCCGGGCGGGCTGCTGGTGTCGGCGACGGTCCCGGCGGACGTCGAGGGCCTGGAGATCACCTGGATGGGGCGGCGGGCGCGGGTCTCCAGCTTCTCGGCCGAGGCGTACCTCGGGCTGCTGCGGGAGGAGGGCGGTCTGGAGGTGCTCCACCACGAGCTGTCGGTCTTCACGCCCGAGGTGCCGGGCGGGGAGCCGGAGGAGCACCTGTTCTGTTACGCGCGGCGCGGGGCGGGCGCGGGCGGGTGAGGCGCGGCGGCCGGGGCCCGTGGGTCCCCGGCCGCGCGTCGGCGGGTCAGGCCGGGGCGGGGAGGTCCACCAGGGCGGCGATCACGTCCTGGTGGTGGCCGGCCGAGCCGAGGGCGAGCTGGTCGGCCTTGGCCCGCTTGAGGGCCAGGTGGGCCGGGTGCTCCCAGGTCATGCCGATGCCGCCGTGCAGCTGGACGCACTCCTCGGCGGCGCGGACGGCGACCCCGGAGCAGTACGCCTGGGCGACGGACACCGTCAGTTCGGCGTCGGCCGCACCGGCGGCGAGGGCGTCGGCGGCGGCGCGGGCCGCCGCCCGGGCGCCGACGAGGTCCAGCCAGAGGTGGGCCATCCGGTGCTTGAGCGCCTGGAAGGAGCCGACCGGCCGGTTGAACTGGTACCGCTCCTTGGTGTGCCGGACGGTCTCCTCCAGGCACCACTCGGCGAGCCCCAGCTGCTCGGACGCGAGGAGGCCGGCGCCCGCGAGCAACCCCCGCCGGACGGCGGCGCGACCGGCTTCGGTGTCCGCGAGGCGGACCCCGTCGGCGTCGCGGGTGTCGACGAGGGCCAGCGGCCGGGTCAGGTCGAGCGAGGACTGGCGGGTGACCGTGGCGTCCGCGGCGTCGACGGCGTACAGGCCGTCGGGGCGCGGGACGAGGAGGACGTCGGCGGCGAGGGCGTCCGCGACGGCGGGGACGCGGCGTTCGGGGTCGATCGTCTTCCGCGGCGCGGTGGCGAAGGGCAGCGCGAGGACGGCGACGCGCTCGCCGCTCGCCAGCCGGGCGAGGAGTTCGGCCGCGGGGCCGCTGTCGGCGGCGAGGGCGAGCAGCGTCTCGGTCGCCACCACCGCGCTGGTGAGGTACGGGGCGGGGGTGACGGCCCGGCCGAGCTCCTCCAGGACCACGGCGGCCTCGCGGTGGCTCGCGCCCTGGCCGCCGAGCTTCTCCGGGACGAGCAGTCCGGCGGCGCCGATGCCGCCCGCGAGGGCCTCCCACAGGCCGGGGAGGTACGGGCTCGGCTCCTCGATCCGGTCGAGGACGGTCCGGGTGTCCGCCCGGTCGGCGAGCAGGGAGCGGACGGCGGCCCGCAGGTCGTCCTCGGTCTCGGAGTAGAGCAGATCCGGCTGCTGGGTCATCGGGCGAGGTCCTTCCAGGGGACGTCCTTGTCGTTGCGGGGCTCGGGCGGCAGGCCGAGGACGCGTTCGGCGACGATGTTGAGGAGCACCTCGGTCGTCCCGCCCTCGATCGAGTTGCCCTTGGAACGCAGGTAGCGGTAGCCGGCGTCGCGGCCGGTGAAGTCGACCAGGTCGGGCCGGACCATCGTCCAGTCCCCGTACAGAAGCCCCTCGTCGGCGAGGAGTTCCACCTCCAGGCCGCTGATGGCCTGGTTGAGGCGGGCGAAGCCGAGCTTCATGGCGCTGCCCTCGGGGCCGGGCTGGCCGGCGACGAGCTGCTGGCGCAGTCGCTCGCCGGTGAGCCGGGCCACCTCGGCGTCGACCCAGAGGTCGAGGAGCCGGCGGTGCAGGGCGTGGGTGCGCAGCTCGGGGCGGTCGCGCCAGACGCCGGCGGCCTTGCCGATCATGCCGCCCTCGCGGGGGATGCGGGCGCCGCCGATGGAGACCCGCTCGTTCATGAGGGTGGTCTGGGCGACCCGCCAGCCGTCGCCGACCTCGCCGAGGCGGTGCGCGTCGGGGATGCGGACGCCGGTGAGGAAGACCTCGTTGAACTCGGCCTCGCCGGTGATCTGGCGCAGCGGCCGGACCTCGACGCCGGGGTCGGTCATGTCGCAGACGAAGTAGGTGATGCCGCGGTGCTTGGGCTGCTCGGGGTCGGTGCGGGCGATCAGGATGGCCCAGCGGGCGGTGTGGGCGCTGGAGGTCCACACCTTCTGGCCGTCGACGATCCAGTCGCCGGTGGCCTCTTCGCGGACCGCGCGGGTGCCGAGGGCGGCGAGGTCGGAGCCGGCGCCGGGCTCGCTGAAGAGCTGGCACCAGACCTCTTCACCGGTCCACAGCGGCTTGAGGAAGCGGGACTTGACCTCGTCGGAGCCGTAGGCGAGGAGGGTGGGGGCGGCCATGCCGAGGCCGATGCCGATCCGGCGGGGGTCGTTGTCGGGGGCGCCGGCGGCGGCGAGTTCGGCGTCGACGACGGCCTGGAGGGAGCGGGGGGCGTCGAGTCCGCCGAGGCCGGCCGGGTAGTGGACCCAGGCGAGTCCGGCGTCGAAGCGGGCCCGGAGGAAGTCGAGCCTGTCGGTGGTGGCGGGCGGGTGTGCGGCGAGCAACGCCCGGGTGCGCGCCTGGAGTTCGGCGGCGTCGGTCATGCGCGGGCTCCTTCCGGGAGGACGACGAGGCGGCCGGTGGTGGTGCCGTCGGCGACGCGCTGGACGGCGTCGGCGGCGCCGGCGAAGGGGACGCGTTCGGCGACGAGCGGCTTGACGATCCCCTTGGCGGCGAGCGCGGTGAGGGTGTCGTGGCACTGGAGCACGGCGGCCGGGTCGCGCTGGGCGTAGAGGCCCCAGTGGAGGCCGAGGATCGCGTAGTTCTTCACCAGGGCGTGGTTGAGGGCGGGGGCGGGGATGGTGCCGCTCGCGAAGCCGACGACGACGATCCGGCCCTCGAAGGCGACGCATTTGGCGGACTGCTGGTAGGCGTCGCCGCCGACGGGGTCGTAGATCACGTCGGCGCCCCGGCCGCCGGTGGCGGCCTTGACGGCGGCGACGACGTCCTCGGAGCGGCGGTCGATCACCACGTCGCAGCCGAGGGCGCGGGCGACGGCGGCCTTGGCGGGGCCACCGACCACGCCGATGACGGTGGCGCCGGCGGCCTTGCCGAGCTGGACGGCGGCGCTGCCGACGCCGCCGGCCGCGGCGTGCACGAGCAGGGTCTCGCCGGCCTGGAGGGCGGCGCGCCGGTGGAGGCCGAACCAGCCGGTCTGGTAGCCGATGTGGAGGGCGGCGGCCTCGGCGTCGTCGAGGGCCTCGGGGGCCGGGAGGAGCGCCGCGGCGTCGGCGAGGGTGTGGTCGGCGAAGCCGCCGTGCGGGAGGGCGGCGGTGGCGATGACGCGGCGCCCGTCCCGGGTCTCGCCGCAGATCTCGACGCCGGGGGTGAAGGGCAGCGGGGGGCGGATCTGGTAGTGGCCGCGGCAGAGCAGCGCGTCGGGGAAGTTGACGTTGGCGGCGCGGACCTTGAGGAGGACCTGGCCGGGCCCGGGTTCGGGGACGTCCACCTCCTCGCGGCGCATCACCGCGCCGGGTTCGCCGTTCTCGTGCACTCGCCATGCCTGCATCCGTCGAGCCTCCGTCCGTACCGAGCGGTCGGTCGCATACTAAGCGGTCGCTTGTGCCGGACGGAACAGCTCGGCCGGACTTCTTGGATCAGCCGCGCCTCCCGGTTCGGCCGGACTTCCCGGGTCAGCCGGACTTCTTGGATCAGCCGGACTTCTTGGGCCGGGCCCGTACGTGCATCCGCTCGCCCTGCGGCCCGTACAGGCTGAGGAACTCCACCGGCCCGTCGGCGGTGGGCCCGAACCAGTGCGGCACCCGGGTGTCGAACTCGGCGGCCTCGCCGGCCGTGAGCACGACGTCGTGCTCCCCCAGGACGAGCCGCAGCCTCCCGGAGAGGACGTACAGCCACTCGTACCCCTCGTGCACCCGCGGGTCCGGCTGCTCGGCCGCCTTCTCCTGGATCACCTTGTACGCCTGCAGGCCGCCGGGCTGGCGGGTGAGGGGGTACATGGTGCGGCCGTGCCGGACGATCGGCCGGGCCCGCACCCGGGGGTCGCCGACCGGTGGCGCGCCGACCAGTTCGTCCAGGGGGACCTGGTGGGCGCGGGCGAGCGGGAGGAGCAGTTCGAGGCTCGGCTTGCGCTGCCCGGACTCCAGCCGGGAGAGGGTGGAGACGGAGATGCCGGTGGCGGCGGAGAGCTCGGCCAGGGTCACCCCGCGGTCGCGGCGGACGCGGCGCAGGCGGGGGCCGACCTCGGTCAGCACGGCGTCGATGCGGTCGTCGTCGGTCATGCGTCCAGTGTTGCAGAACCGGCAAGTTTCCTTGCCGTGATCGCGGCTTCCGGGTCACTCTCGCGGCATGAACGCACTCATGGACGAGAACACGTACGACGTCGTGGTGGTCGGCGGCGGGGCGGCCGGCCTCAGCGCCGCGCTGATCCTCGGCCGGTCCCGGCGCCGCACCCTGGTCGTCGACGCGGGCGAGCCGCGCAACGCGCCCAGCGCGCACCTGCAGGGCTATCTCTCGCGGGACGGGATGAGCCCGGCGGACTTCCTGGCGACCGGACGCCGGGAACTCCGCGCCTACGGGGTCGAGGTCCGCCCGGGCGAGGTGACGGCGGCGGTCCCGGACGGCGACGGCTTCGCCCTGACGCTCGCCGACGGCACCGCGACGGCCGCCCGGAGGCTGGTCGTGGCCACCGGCCTGGTGGACGAACTGCCGGAGATCGAGGGCCTGGCCGGACGGTGGGGCCGGGACGTGCTGCACTGCCCGTACTGCCACGGCTGGGAGGTCCGCGACCGGGCCTTCGGCGTCCTCGCGCACCCGGCGATGCCGGCGCATCAGGCGCTGATGGTGTCGCACTGGTCCCCCGACGTGACCCTCTTCCTGAACGGCGCCGAACTCGACGCACAGGACACGCGGCTGCTCGCCGCGGCGGGCGTCCGGACCGTGGAGGGCACGGTCGAGGCGATCACCGTCGAGGCCGACCGCCTCACCGGCGTCCGGCTGGACGGCGGCCGCACCGTCGGCTGCGAGGTGCTCTTCGCGGCGGGGACGCGGCTCCTCCCCCGTGACGGGGTGCTGCGCCAGCTGGGCGCGGAGGTGTACGAGACCCCGTTCGGCTCCTTCGTGAAGATCGACGAGACGGGCCGGACCAGCGTCCCCGGCGTCTGGGCGGCGGGAAACGTGACCGGCCCGAACGAACAGGTCGTCAACGCCGCCGCCACCGGCTACCGGGCGGGCGTGACGATCAACGGCGAACTCCTGATGAGCGATCTGGCGGCACGGGCGGACGGCTTGGGCGCCTGAGCGGGGTGGGGCGGACGGATGGCCGGGCCGCCCGCCGTCCCTCGGCGAACGGACAGGCGGCCAGGCGGTCGCTCGGCGAGCGGACGGGCCGGCGGCCCCCGGTCGGGCAGTCGACCCACCGGCCCCGCGGACCGGTGGTCGGTCGACCGGCCGCACCGGACGGTGCGCGGGCCGAGCTCCTGTCGGCCGCGCCGGTCACGGGCCGATCGGCCTGACTGAACCGTGCGCCGGCCTTCCTGACCGGTCCGCTCACCGGTAGGCCCGGCCGGCCCCTGCGCCGGTCGGATGAACCGTGGCGGCAGCGGTCGCGGGGGGTCGGTGGAGGACCGAGGATCGGCCATGGTGGCCGGAATCCGGCCCGGAGGCAGGACGACGGAAGGACGGCACCGACGCATGCTCGGCACCCAGTACACCCACGGCTCCCCCTGCTGGATCGACCTCGGCAGTCCGGACACCGCGGCGGCGGCGCGGTTCTACACCGCCGTCCTCGGCTGGGAGCACCGCTCGGCCGGCCCGGAGTCCGGCGGGTACGGCTTCTTCCAGCAGGACGGCGCGACCGTCGCCGCGCTCGGCCCGCTCACCGAGGAGGGCGCCCGCAGCGCCTGGACCGTCTACTTCCAGAGCACGGACGCGGACACCACCCAGATGGTGACGGCCGCCGAGGGCGGCCGGGTCCGGGTGCGCGCCATGGACGTGATGGACGCGGGCCGGATGGCCGCGCTCACCGACCCGGCCGGGGCCGAGTTCGCCGTCTGGCAGCCGGGGTCGGTGCGCGGCCTGGACCGCACCTCGTCGCGGAACACGCTCGTCTGGGTGGAGCTCCACACGCCCGACCCGGAGGCCGCGCTCGCCTTCTACAACTCGCTCTTCGAGTGGCGCTGGGCCGAGATGGAGGCACCCGGCATGACGTACCGGGTGATCTCCACCGCGGAGGGCGACCAGGAGGCCGCCTCCTTCGGCGGCGCCGCGGAACTCCAGGACTCCGGCGAGCGGTCCCGCTGGATCCCGTACTTCGAGGTCGAGGACGCCGACGCCACGGCGGACGCGGTGACCGCCTCGGGCGGCACGGTCCTGCTCCCGCCGGCGGACATCCCCGACGTGGGCCGCCTCGCCTGGTTCACCGACCCCGCCGGCGCCGAGTTCGCGGTCCTCAAGCCGTCGCCGATGGGCTGACCGGCCGGGCTCCCCCGGGGCCACCGTCGGTCTCCCCGCCGCGTCGTTCGGCGTTCCCCCGGTTCCGTCCGCTTCCCCCGGCGGACCCTAGCGCGGGAAGACCTCGAAGGTCACCGCCGGGCGGCCGCCGAAGCGGGCGGAGGCCCGGCTGGTGGTGGAGGTGACGAACTCGCGGACGTACTCCTCCGGGTCCTGGTCGGTCAGGGCCTCGATGTAGGCGCGGTGGCAGAGGAGCGAGGCGATCGCGCGGTCCAGGCCGGGGCCGGCGTCGACGGCGTGGGTGGGGGTGCTGGAGGCGGCGACGGCGACCCGGCGGACGCCGTCCCAGGGCTCCAGGCCGTGTTCGCCGAGTTCGGGGAAGATCCAGCGGTTGCCCGCGTCCGACGCCGCGTCGAGGGTGGCGCGGCCGACCGCCACGTGGTCGGGGGTGTTCCGGGGCGCGCCCGGCCCGTCGCCCCAGGTGTCGCGGTGGTTGAGGGTGATGACGAGTTCGGGGCGGTGGCGGCGGATCGCGGCCGCGATGTCGCGGCGCAGCGCGGTGCCATACTCGATGACGCCGTCGCGGTGGTCGAGGAACTCGACGGTGTCCACGCCGACGACCGCGGCGCTCGCCCGCTGCTCGCGCTCGCGCAGCGGGGCGCAGACGTCGGGGGCGAGCGTGTCGATCCCGGCCTCGCCCCGGCTGACCAGCAGGTAGACGACTTCCTTGCCGGCGTCGGTCCAGCTCGCGACGGCGGCCGCGCAGCCGTACTCCAGGTCGTCGGGGTGGGCGACGACGGCGAGGGCGCGCTGCCAGTCACCGGGCAGCTCGGGCAGGTCGGTGGCTTCGGTGTCGATCATGCCCGCAGGATACGGGCGGCGTCGGCCGCGGTGGGGCGGAACGCTCCGGCAAGGATGACGGAGCGTGAGACATGGCGGGGGCGGTCGGGGTTGAGGCCGCGCCGGGCCGCGAGGGCGACGGCGAGCCGCTGGGCGCGGACCAGGGCAGCGACCGGGTCGACGGCGTCGGCGGTGAACAGGGCGCCGGTGGACTCGACTTCCTCGCGGAGGCCGGCCGGGACGGGGCCGATGCACCAGACCAGGCTGGCCCGGTCGCTGACGCTGATCGGGCCGTGCCGGTACTCCATCGCCGGGTACGACTCCGTCCAGACGCGGGCCACTTCGCGGAGCTTGAGGGCCGCCTCGTCGGCGAGTCCGACGGTCCAGCCGGTGCCGAGGAAGGTGAACTGGCTGCGTTTCGCCCAGTGTTGCGGAAGGGGTTCGTAGAGGGCGAGTTCGGCGTCGGTGACGGAGGGGGCGAGGTCCACCCCGAGTCCGGCGCGCAGCAGTTGGAGGGCGGTGGTCGCGAACCGGGTCTGGACGACGGAGCGTTCGTCGGCGAAGGAGAGGTCGACGGCCCGGTCGGCGAGCCGGCCTGCGGGGCTGCCGGGGACTCCGGTGAGGACGAGGGTGGGCAGCCGTCCGGCGGCGCCGGCGAGGAGGTCGACGACCTCGGTGGTCGTGCCGGAGCGGGTGAGGGCCACGAGGCGGTCGTAGCCGCGGCCGAGCGGGGTCCGCTCGGAGGCGGGGAAGGCGTCGGTCTCACCCGCCCCCAGGGATTCCCGCAGGGCCGCGTAGGCGCGGGCGATCAGGTAGGAGGTGCCGCAGCCGACGACGGCGATCCGCTCGCCGGGCCGCGGCAGCAGGTCGGCGCGCGGCCCGGCGAGGGCGGCGGCGCGGCGCCAGCAGTCGGGCTGTCCGGCGATCTCGGCGGTGACGTGTGACGCTCTCATGCACCGAGTTGTAGCGCCCGGCGCCGGGGGCCGACCATGTGCGATCGGGGTCCGGCGCTTGGACTTTCCCGCGCGGACCCCAGCGCGTACCGGATCCGCATCCGGACCGGATCCGCCCCGACGCGGATCCGTCCCCGACCCGGATCCGTCGTCAGAGCTCGTCGCGGGAGAGCGCGAGCAGCCGGTCGAGGACGCGGGGGCCGCTGGCCCGTACCCCGTCGTGCTCGAACTCGTCGGTGACCCAGGTCCGCAGGCCGCGGACCGCGGCAGCGGTCTCCAGGGAGTGGGCGGTGTCGACGTACATGTCGTCGTGGTAGACGGCGGCGGCCACCGGCACCCGGTTGGCGGCGAGCGCCTCGGGGTCGTACAGCGGGGTCCAGTCGTCCCGCTCGGCGAGGAGTTCGGCGGTCTCGCGCAGCGGGCGGAGGGCGGGGTCGGTGGTGAAGTGCCAGGGGTGGATCGTCTCGCCGGTGAGCAGGACGGGCCGGCCGTCGGCGAGCGCCCCGGCGGCGTCGAACTCGGGGAAGTCGGCGCGGACCCGCTCGGCGGCCCAGCCGGTGGGACCCTGGCCCTGGGCGTAGATGGCCTCGTGGAGGACGGCGTAGAGCGGGTGCCCGGCGTACGAGAGGTGGGCCTGGACCTGCTCCAGGAACGCGTCGGCGAGGGCGGGCCCGGTGGGGGTCGGCACGAAGGCGCCCTCCAGCAGGTGGTGGAGCAGGTGGGTGCCGTCGCCGGAGCCGAGGAGGATGCCGAGGGACTGGAACGCCTCGACGGTGAGGAGGCCGCCGCCGGGGAGGGTGACCTCGTGGTCGAGGAGGTGGGCGGCGATCGCGCGGACGCGTTCGGCGTCGCGCGGGTAGCGGTCGAAGTGGGCCGCGTTCTTGCGCCGGACGCGCGGGTAGGCGGCGGCGTAGACGTCGTCCGCGGTGGCGTCGAGGGACGGCAGGCCGCCGGTGATCAGGACGCGCTCCAGGCCCTCGGGAGCGGTGGAGAGGTAGTGGACGGCGCAGAAGCCGCCGAAGCTCTGGCCGAGGACGGTCCAGGGGCCGCCGCCGGTGAGCCGGCGGCGGATCAGTTCGGCGTCCTTGACGATGGAGTCGGCGCGGAAGTGCGTGAGGTACGCGGCCTGGGCGGCGGCGTCGCCGCGCAGCGGCAGCGTCTGGCGGTTGGCGGGGGTGGAGCGGCCGGTGCCGCGCTGGTCGAGCAGGAGCACCCGGAACTCGCGGACGGCGCGGTCGATCCACGCCTGGCGGCCGATGAAGCGGCGGGCGCCGAAGCCGGGGCCGCCCTCCAGATAGAGCAGCCAGGGGCGGCGGTCGCGTTCGGCGGCGCTGAGGCCGGCGGCGGCGATCTCGCGTCCGTAGACCTCGATCTGCTCGCCGTCGGGGTGGGCGTGGTCGAGGGGGACGGGGAAGTGGTGGTCGGTGACGACGACGCCGGGCTGGCGATAGGTGGTCAACGGTGCTCCTGCTGCTGGTCCTGCTCTCCGTGCTCCCCCGCCCGCACAGTGGATCACAGTCCGGCTCCGGCCGCCCCACCGGCCCACCGGCCGTCTTCGGAGCAGCGTCGTCGGAGCCGTGTCACCGGAGCCGCGTCACCGCGCCTGCATCACCGCGATGACGTTGCCGGCGGGGTCGGTGAACCAGGCGATGCCCGCCGGGCCGCCGTCGCCCTCCCCGGGCCGGACGACGCCCTTGTCGTCGGCCTCGAACTCGGGGTAGCGCTCGAAGGTCGCGCCCCGGGCGACCAGGTCGTCGACGGCCCGGTCGATGTCGTCGACCTCGAAGTTGAGGACGGTGAAGGAGGCGGGGGTGTGGTTCTCCTTGGGGTAGACGAAGACCCGCGCCCCGCCCGGCAGGGTCAGGAACAGCATCCGCATGTCCCCGGTCCCGGAGTCCTCCACGGTCAGACCGAGCTGGTCGCCGTAGAAGCGCCGGGCGGCGTCCAGGTCGTCCACCGAGAAGCTGCTGTACGCCGTCGTCTCGCCGAACATGGTGTGCTCCCTTCCGGGGCCCCGGGCGGCGGGGCGCCCACCCTTCCAGGATCCGCCCGTTCGGCGCGGGGCGCTCAGGCACGCGCGGTCCCGGGCCGGGGGCGTCAGGGCGCGATCGGCAGCTGCCGCTTGTGCTCGGTGAGGTCGTAGCGGCGGACGATCGACGCGTAGGCGGCCTCGCCGACGGGCTTGCCCTCCAGGAAGTCGTCGATGTCGTCGTAGGTGACGCCGAGCGCGTCCTCGTCGGGCTTGCCCGGGTCCAGGGTCTCCAGGTCGGCGGTCGGGACCTTCCAGACCAGACCGGCCGGGGCGCCCAGCTCGGCGGCGACGGCGCGGACCCGCCGCTTGGTGAGGCCGGTGAGCGGGACGAGGTCGGCGGCGCCGTCGCCGAACTTGGTGAAGAAGCCGGAGACGGCCTCGGCCGCGTGGTCGGTGCCGACGACGAGGCCGTCCTGGGCGCCGGCGACCGCGTACTGGGCGATCATGCGCTGGCGGGCCTTGATGTTGCCGTGCACGAAGTCCTGGTGGTGGGCGTCGCGGAAGGTGACGCCGGCGGTGCGGGCCGCGTCGAGGGCGGCGTCGCTGGCGGCCTTCACGTCGACGGTGAGGACCTGGTCGGCGCGGATGAAGTCGAGGGCGGTCTGCGCGTCCTGCTCGTCGGCCTGGACGCCGTACGGCAGCCGCATGGCGTAGAAGGTGGCCTCGTGGCCGGCGGCGCGGGCGCGCTCGACGGCGAGCTGGCAGAGCCGGCCGGCGGTGGTGGAGTCGACGCCGCCGCTGATGCCGAGGACCAGCGAGCGCAGTCCGGTGGTGGTGAGGCGCTCGGCGAGGAAGGCCACCCGGCGCTCGATCTCGGCGGCCGGGTCGAAGGTCTCGGAGACCTGGAGCTCCCGGGCGATCTGCTGCTGGCGGGCGGTGGGCGCCGGGTCGGTCACGGAAGGCTCCTCGTCGGGACGGGTACGGGCGTCGCCTCCGACTCTACGGGGTGGCGGACGGGCCCCGGTGCTCCGGCTCCGGCTCCGGCCCCGGCTCCGGGGTGCAGAGCACCTCGACGCGCTGGACGAGGTTGTTGGCGAAGCCGCCGCGGTTCCAGGGCGCGGCGAGGGGCTGGACGCGGCCGGTGGCGTCGGTGGCGCGGACGGTGAGGTGGCGCAGGCCGGGGGTGGCGTTCCAGGTGGTGCGCCAGGCGGCCCAGGCCCAGGGGTGGGCGGGGTCGGGAACGACCTCGGCGTCGGTCCAGGCGGCGCCGCCGTCCTCGCTGACCTCGACGCGGACGACGGGTCCGTGGCCGGACCAGGCGCGGCCGGTGAGCGATACCGGGCCGGGGCGGACGACGCGGGCGCGGGTCATGAAGTCGGGGAAGCCGGGCGGGGCCATCAGGGCGCGGGGCACGATGAGGGTGACGGGGTCGCCGGGTTCGTCGGGCCGCTGCCGGAGACGGTAGGCGGCGGTCTGCTGGAAGCCGGTGTAGGGGGTGGCGGTGAGGGTGATCTCGCGCAGCCACTTCACCTGGGCCATGCCGTACCAGCCGGGTACGACGAGCCGCAGCGGGCTGCCGTGCTGGGGCGGCAGCGGGGCGCCGTTCATGGCGTACGCGACGAGCACGTCCCGGCCGGGGTCGGCGGCGGTGGCGAGCGGCAGGGAGCGGCGGTAGTCCTGCTCGACACCGCGCTCGACGCCGTGGTCGGCACCCGTGAACACGGCTTCGACGGCGTCCTCGGCGGGGCCGGCCGCGTCGAGCAGGGCGGCGAGCGGGACGCCGGTCCACTCGGCGGTGGAGACGGCCTCGACGAGCCACGGCTGGCTGACGGGCCGGGGCGTGAGCCGGGCCCGGCCGTTCCCGGCGCACTCCAGGGTGACGCGCCGGGTGACGGCCGGCAGGTCGCGGAGCGCGTCGAGGTCCAGGTCGAGCGGCCGCAGCACCCGCCCGCCGACGGTGAGCCGCCAGTCCTCGGGGTCGGTGTCGGGGATGTCGTAGTGGACGAGCACGTAGTGGAGGCCGGGCGGGGTGACGTCGTACCGCAGGGCCTCCAGCGGGAGTCCGTGATTGCGGGTGGCGAGGGCGAGTTCGTCGGGGCCGATCCCCTCGTCCGGTCCGGCGACCCGCGCCGGACCGCTGACGGCGCCGAGGTCTCCGGGGCTCCGGTCCATGTCTCCATGGTGCGCCGAGGGCGCCGCCGGCGCCCGGTCGACGCGGTCGGTCGCGCCGGGGCGCCATGTCCGGTCTGCGTGATCGGTCGCGCCGGGGGGGGTGTCCTGTTCGGTCCGGTCGATGTGGTCGGTCGCGCCGGGGGCGTCTTATTCGGTCGCGTGCCACGCCGGCGGCGTTGTAGTTTCGCGTCGCGTTCGCGCCTTCCGGTGCGCCCGGCTGCGGCTCCTTCCTATGACGGCACCACCTGTGACGCCGCCGCCACCTTCGATCTCGGAGGGCGCGTTCGCTCCGCCCCGTCGTGCCTTCGGTCCGGGGCCCGCCGTCGTCGGATCCGGGGGGATTCACTGCCTCGACACAGCCCGCGCGTCTCCAAACTCTGGCCCCGGATGCTGGTGGCGCCGCACATCGCGGCGACCGCGCGCTCGATGCCCGTCCGGCCTCCACGGGCCGCGCCCGGCCTCCCGCACACCTACGAAGGCGGCCCCGCGGTCGTGCGGCCGCCGCGCGAGGAGCTGTTCCTCCTCGCGGTCGGGAACTTCGTCGGACAGACGACCTTCTACGAGAGCGGCGCGGAGCGCGACGGCCGGTACGCGGCGCTGGTCGGCCGGCTCGCCGTCGAGGACCCCGAGTGGACCGCCGGCCTGCTCCGCTGGCTCCGCGACGAGGGCGCGGTGCGCACGGCGGCGCTGGTCGGCGCCGCCGCGTTCGTCGGGGCCCGGCTCGCGGCCGGCGCGACGGGCGGCCCGTCGAACCGCGGCGTGATCGACTCGGTCCTGCGCCGTGCCGACGAGCCGGGCGAGCTGCTGGACCACTGGACGCGGACGTACGGGCGGAACGTGCCGAAGCCGGTGAAGCGGGGCGTGGCCGACGCCGTGCGGCGCCTGTACACCTCCCGGTCGCTGCTGAAGTACGACACCCCGCAGCGGGCGTTCCGGTTCGGGGACGTGCTGAACGTGGTGCACGCCGTGCCCGATCCGGCGAAGCCGTGGCAGGGGGAGCTGTTCCGGTACGCGCTCGACCGCCGCCACCGGGCCGCCGCGGCCGCGCCGCCGGCCGGCGACCGGCTGCTGTCCGCCCGCCGGGGGCTGGTGGAGCTGCCGGTGGCGGAGCGGCGGGCGGTGGTGACGGCGCCGGACGGCGCCGCGCGGCTGGCCGGGGCGGGCATGACCTGGGAGGCGCTGGCCGGCTGGCTCCAAGGGCCGCTGGACGCGGCGGTGTGGGAGGCGGTGATTCCGTCGATGGGCCCGATGGCGCTGCTGCGGAACCTGCGGAACTTCGACGAGGCGGGCGTCTCGGACGAGGTCGCGGCCGGGGTCGCGGCGCGGATCGCGGACCCGGAGGAGGTGGCCCGGTCGCGGCAGTTCCCGTTCCGCTACCTGGCCGCTCACCGGGAGGTGCCGTCGTCGCGCTGGTCGGCGGCCCTGGAGGCGGCGCTGGGGCACTCGCTGGGCCGGGTGCCGGTGCTGCCCGGGCGGACGCTGGTCCTGGTGGACCGGTCCGACTCCATGTTCTGGGACACGCTCTCCGCGCGCTCCCGGCTGACCAGGGCGGACGCGGCGGCGGTCTTCGGGGTGGCGGTGGCGCGGCGCGCGGAGCGGGCCGACCTGGTGGAGTTCGGCTGGACCAGCCGGGCGGTGGCGTTCCGCCCGGACGAGCCGCTGCTCGACGTAACCGGCCGGTTCCGGCGGCTGGGCGGCACGCACACCGCGAAGGCGCTGCGGGAGCACTACGACGGGCACGACCGGGTGCTGGTCGTCACCGACGAGCAGTCGGGCCCGCTGTACGGGCCCGCCGTGCCGTCGCCGGTGCCGCGATCCGTCCCGATGTACACGTGGAACCTGGCGGGCTACCGGCCCGCCGGGGGCGAGACGGGCCGGCGGCGGTACACCTTCGGCGGTCTGACGGACGCCGCCTTCCGGATGGTCGGCCTGGTCGAGGCGGGCGCGGAGGCCGGCTGGCCGTGGACGGCGGAAGTGTCGGTCGAGGACGCCTGAGGTGCCGCGGGCACCGGGCGGCGGGGCGGGTCAGGGGCCGTCCGCGAGGGCGCGGTCGAGGCCGGACTGGGGGAGGTCGGTGAGGGCGCGGAGGAAGATCTCCTCGTAGGCGGGTTCGCCGAGGGTGGCGCGGACGCCGGCGGTGTAGTGGGCGTGGAGGGCGCGCAGCCCGGGGAGGCCGCGGCGGGGCTGGCCGGTGGCGCGCCAGTACGCCTCGCCGGTGCCGGAGACGTCGGCGGCGCGTGCGCCGTCGCCGGCGGCGGCGTAGGCGGTGGCGAGGACGTCGAGGCCGAGGGCGACGCCGAGGCCGGCGCCGAGGGCGCGGGTGCCGGCGAGCATGGCGCGGGCGTGGGTCGCGGCGGCGCCCGGGTCGCCCTCCAGGAGGCCGGTGAGGGCGAGCTGGTACTCCAGGGCGGTGCGGGTCCAGTGTTCGTCGAGGGTGTCGCAGAGGGCGCGCAGGGCGAGGGCCTCGGGGCGGGCCTCGGCGAGCCGGCCGAGGCCGGTGAGGGCGAAGACCCGGACGAGGTGGCAGCGCAGGGTGGCGGCGGAGTCGGCCGGGCGGCCGCGGGCCGAGGCGAGGACGTGGTCGACGACGACGAGGGCGGCCCGGGCGCGGCCGGTGGAGAGGGCGAGGAGGCCGGCGAGGGCGGCGGCGTCGAGGGTGAGTTCGCCGGGGCCGTACGGCTCCGGGGCCGTCCAGGGCCGCTCGGGCGGGTGCTCGGTGTGGCGGGCCTCGCGGGCGCAGCGTTCGCTGACGGCCTGGGCGGGGTGGAGGTCGCCCTGGAGGACGAGGGTGACGCCGAGGGCCCACAGGGCGCGGGTGCGGGCGCGGCCGCGGGCGTCGCTGAGCAGGAGGGCCTGTTCGAGGCCGTCGCGGGCCTCGCGGAGCCGGCCGCGGCAGGACCAGGCGAAGGCGACGGAGCCGACGAGGTCGAGGGCGGCGTCGGGGTCGGTGCGCAGCAGGTGGTCGAGGGCGGTGCGCAGGTCGGTGTGGTGGGTGTCGACGGCGCGGTACCAGTGGAGCTGGCGGCTGCCGTGCCAGGCGGTGGGGCCCTGTCCGGCGAGGGCGCGGAAGTGGGCGGCGTGGCGGTCGGCGACGGTGCCGGTCTCGCCGAGCCGGTCGAGCCAGCCGGCGCCGTACTCGCGGATGGTGTCGAGGAGCCGGTGCCGGCCGGCGGTGTCGGCGGGGCGGACGACGGAGGCGCGGACGAGCCCGTCGAGGGCGGCGGGCTGGGTGTCGGGGGTGAGGGGGCCGCCGGTGCAGACGGCGGCGGCGGTGGCGAGGTCGAAGGGGCCGCGGAAGACGGAGAGCCGGGCCCAGAGGAGCCGTTCGAGGGGGTCCGCGAGCTCGTGGCTCCAGCCGATGGCGGCGCGCAGGGTCTGGTGGCGGGCGGGCCAGACGCGGTCGGGGTGGGCGAGGAGGTCGAAGCGGGCGTCGGGGGGTGCGGTGAGGCGGCTGCCGAGCTGGTCGCGGACGGCTTCGGCGCCCTGGAGGCGGATCTGGGCGGCGGCGAGTTCCAGGGCGAGGGGTATGCCTTCGAGGCGGACGCAGATCTCGCCGGCGGGGCCGGTGGCGGGGAGGTCCTGCCCGGTGGCGGCGCGCAGGAGGGCGAGGGCGTCGTCGCCGGTGGGCGGGAGCGGGTCGAGGGCGACGGTGTGTTCGCCGGGGACGCCGAGGGGGCGGCGGGAGGTGGCGAGGACGGTGAGGCCGGGGGCGGCGTCGAGGAGTTCGGCGACGAGCCGGCCGCAGGCGTCGGTGAGGTGGTCGCAGCAGTCGAGGACGAGGAGGAGCCGGGTCCCGGCGAGCCGTCGGCGCAGGGCGCCGGAGTCGGTGCCGGGGGTGTGGTCGGCGAGGTCGACGGAGTCGGCGACGAGGGCGACGAGGAGCCGTTCGCCGTCGAGCTGTCCGAGGTCGGCCCACCAGGCGCCGTCGGGGTGGTGGTGGCGGACGCGGTGGGCGGCGCGCAGCGCGAGCCGGGTCTTGCCGACCCCGCCGACGCCGGTCACGGTGACGAGGCGGTGCTCCGCCAACGCGGCGGTGAGGCGCTTCAGTTCCGTGCGGCGGCCTGCGAATCCCGGGTTGTCGTCCGGTAGATGTCCACGCACGGGAGCAGTGTCCTACAGGTCCGCGCGGAAAGCTGCTGTGGAATCGGTTCGTTACGGTCCGCGGGCCCCGGGGGCGGGGGGTTCGCCGGGGCCGGGGGCGGCGAGGTCGTCGACGGCCTCGGCTGTGACGACGGCGCCGGTGGAGCGTTTGCCGCGGCGCAGTCGGCGTTCGAGCCAGGAGGCGAAGGTGGTGAGGGCGACGTTGAGGAGGACGAAGAGGACGGCGACGACGGTGAAGCAGGCGATGGTGTTGGCGCCGTAGTTGGCGCTCATGGGGCGGACGGAGGCGAGGAGTTCGGCGAAGCCGAGCATGGCGCCGCCGAGGGCGGTGTCCTTGACGATGACGACGAGCTGGCTGATGAGGGCGGGCAGCATGGCGGTGACGGACTGGGGCAGCAGGACGTAGGCCATGGTCTGGCCCTTGCGCATGCCGATGGCCTTGGCGGCGTCGGTCTGTCCGGCGGGGAGGGCGAGGATGCCGGCGCGGACGACCTCGGCGAGGACGGAGGCGTTGTAGAGGACGAGGCCGGTGACGACCGCGTACAGGGGGCGGGTCTCGGGGCTGATGTCGGTGAACTCGGCGTAGGCGGCGTTGGCGAAGAGCATGAGGATGAGGACGGGGATCGCGCGGAAGAACTCGACGACGGTGCCGGCGGCGGCGCGGACGGCGCGGTGGTCGGAGAGGCGGGCGATGCCGAGGAGGGCGCCGAGCGGCAGGGCGAGGACCATGGCGAGGGCGGCGGCGATGACGGTGTTCTTCAGGGCGGGCAGGAGGTAGGTCTCCCAGATCCGTCCGTCGGTGAAGAAGGGTTCCCATTTGGCCGCCTCCAGCTGGTTCTTGGCGTCGAGTCCGGCGATCACCCACCAGACGACGGCGGCGAGGGCGGCCAGGAAGAGCACGGTCCACAGCAGGTTGCGGCGGCGGGCGCGGGGTCCGGGGACGTCGTAGAGGACGGTGGCGGCCTCGTCCTTGGCGGTGTGGCGCTTGCCCGCTCGCGCCCGGCCGGGGCGCCTCACCGCTTGACCGCCACTTTCCTGGCGAGCCGGCCGAGGAGGAGGCCGGTGGGCAGGGTGAGGCAGATGAAGCCGAAGGCGAAGATGGCGGAGATGAGGATGAGCTGGGCCTCGTTCTCGATCATCTCCCGCATGAGCAGGGCGGCTTCGGCGACGCCGATGGCGGCGGCGACGGTGGTGTTCTTGGTGAGGGCGATGAGGACGTTGGTGAGGGGGCCGACGACCGACCGGAACGCCTGCGGGAGCACGATGATCCGCAGGATCTGGGGGAAGCTGAGGCCGATCGCGCGGGCGGCCTCGACCTGCCCGAGGGGGACGGTGTTGATGCCGGAGCGCAGTGCCTCGCAGACGAAGGCGCTGGTGTAGGCGGTGAGGCCGAGGACGGCGAGCCGGAAGTTGATGGTGGTGAAGCGGTCTGCGCCGAGGCTGATGCCGAGGGTCTGGAAGAGGCCGAGGGAGGTGAAGACGATGATGACGGTGAGGGGGATGTTGCGGACGATGGTGACGTAGGCGGTGCCGAAGCCCCGCATGAGGGGGACGGGTCCGACGCGCATGGCGGCGAGCAGCGTCCCCCACACCAGGGAGCCGAGGGCGGACCAGAAGGTGAGCTGGACGGTCACCCAGAAGGCGCCCAGGAGGTCGTAGCCTTCGAGGAAGTCGAACACGGCGGCCGGCTCACTCGACGATCACGCCGATCTTCGGGGCGGGTTCGTTCTGGTAGTTCGCCGGGCCGAAGTTCTTCTCGACGGCCTCGTCCCAGGAGCCGTCCTCGACCATCTTCTCCAGGGCGGTGTTGATCTTGCCCTTGAGTTCGCTGCCCTTCTGGACGCCGATGCCGTAGTTCTCGTTGCTCAGCTCGAAGCCGCCGAGCTTGAACTTGCCCTTGAACTCCTCCTGGGCGGCGTAGCCGGCGAGGATGGAGTCGTCGGTGGTGAGGGCGTCGATGACGCCGTTCTCCAGGCCGGTCAGGCACTCGGAGTAGCCGCCGTACTCCTGGAGCTGGGCGTCGGGGGCGATCTCGTCCTTGACGTTCTGCGCGGAGGTGGAGCCGGTGACCGAGCAGAGCCGCTTGTCGTTCAGGTCGGACGGCTGCTTGATGGAGTCGTCGTCGGCGCGGATCAGCACGTCCTGGTGGGCGAGGAGGTAGGGGCCGGCGAAGTCGACCTTCTCGGCCCGCTCGTCGTTGATCGAGTAGGAGGCGGCGATGAAATCGACGTCGCCGCGCTGGAGCATGGTCTCGCGGTCGGCGCTCTTCGCCTCCTTCCACACGATCTGGTCCGGTTCGTGGCCGAGTTGCTTGGCGATGTAGGTGGCCACGTCGACGTCGAAGCCGGTGTAGGTGCCGTCGGGGGTCTTCAGGCCGATGCCGGGCTGATCGAACTTGATGCCGATGGTGATCTGATCGTCGTCGTCGTGGTCGGCGGGTACGGCTCCCTGGGCGAGGGAGGCGGTGCCGAGGGCGAGGACGACGGCCGTCGCGGAGGCGACGAGGGTCCTGGTGGTCCTGAGCGGGTTCATGTGATCACCCCGTGGGGCTCAGTGGTGGAGGATCTTGGAGAGGAAGTCGCGGGCGCGGGCGGTGCGCGGGTTGCCGAAGAACTCGTCGGGGGTGGTCTCCTCGACGATCCGGCCGTCGGCCATGAAGACGACCCGGTTGGCGGCGGAGCGGGCGAAGCCCATCTCGTGGGTGACCACGACCATCGTCATGCCGTCCTGGGCGAGCTGCCGCATGACCTCCAGGACCTCGTTGATCATCTCGGGGTCGAGGGCGGAGGTCGGTTCGTCGAAGAGCATCACCTTCGGGTCCATGGCGAGGGCGCGGGCGATGGCGACCCGCTGCTGCTGGCCGCCGGAGAGCTGCGCCGGGTACTTGTCGGCCTGGGCGGCGACGCCGACCCGGTCGAGGAGGGCGCGGGCGCGTTCCTCGGCGGCCTTGCGGTCCTTCTTGCGGACCTTGATCTGTCCCAGGGTGACGTTGTCGAGGACGGTCTTGTGGGCGAAGAGGTTGAAGGACTGGAAGACCATGCCGACGTCGGCGCGGAGCCGGGCGAGTTCCTTGCCCTCGGCGGGCAGCGGGCGGCCGTCGATGCGGATCTCGCCGCTGTCGATGGTCTCCAGGCGGTTGATCGCCCGGCACAGGGTGGACTTGCCGGAGCCGGAGGGCCCGATCACGACGACGACCTCGCCGCGCCGGATGGTGAGGTCGATGGACTGCAGGACGTGGAGCGTCCCGAAGTGCTTGTCGACCCGGTGCAGGACGACGAGCGCGTCGCCGTCGTACGGCACGGGCGCGTCGCCGCGGTCCGGGCCGGGCGCCTCCGGGACGGGCACTTCCGGGACGGGCATGTCACCCTCCTGGCTCACGCCCCCTTCTGCCGTTTCCTCCTCCGTCTCATGCTCCGCCCTGCTCCGTCCGGACGCACGCCGGGGCGGTGTCCCGGGAGCGCCCGCGTGCCGCCGCCTGCGGACCGGCCGTCGTGGGCGGAGACTGGGAGCGGAGCCGTACGCGCGAGGAGGAGGGTCCGCCATGAGGAGTGCCGCACCCAAGGTCAGTACGCTGCCGGCGGAGCACCGCGAGCGGCTGATGGCCTTCGCCGAGGATGTGTACTTCGACTCCGGTGACCGGCTCTTCGAGGAGCAGCAGCACGCGGAGCGGTTCTGGATCGTGAAGACGGGCGCGGTGAATCTGGACGCCAAGGTGCCGGGGCGGGGTTCGCCGGTGATCGAGACCCTGCGCCACGGTGAGCTGGTGGGTCTGTCCTGGCTGTTCCCGCCGTATCTGTGCCAGTCGGGGGCGGAGGCGATGACGCCGGTCCGGGCGTACGAGTTCGACGCGACGGCGGTCCGGTCGATGTGCCACACGGACCGGGAGTTCGGGTCGGCGGTGTACTTCTGGGTGGGGTCGATCCTGGCGCACCGGCTGCAGGTGACCCGGGTGCGGCTGCTCGACCTGTACGCGCCGCACGGCAGCGGGATCATGGCCTGAGGCGGCCGGCGCACGGGCGTTGACCTCTGGCGGCGGTGGCCGTACGGTCCGGGCGGTTTCCCGTCCCGTACCGCTCCCCCGGCGTCAGGAGCACCGCATGGCCCGGTCCGGTCCCGGCAAGGCCCCCGCCCGGCGGGCGTGGCGGCGGCGGCCGTTCGGCGCGGGGCTCGCCCTCGCGCTGGGCGGCGCGGAGATCCTGCTGGTCCAGCGGGCCGGTCCCGGCGTGCTGCTGTCGGCGGGGGCCGACGTGCGGTACGCGCTGCCGCTGCTGATGTGCGGCTGCGGGGTGCTGCTCGTGGCGCATCCGCGCGGGCGGCGCTGGTACGCGGCCGTCGGCGTGCTCGCCTCGCTCGGTTCCTGGGTGGCGTCCGACCTGGGCGGCTTCCTCGTCGGCATGACGCTGGGGCTCGCCGGCGGTCTGTGGGTCCTCGGCGGGCCGTCCGGCCGGGACGACGGCGCGACCGCACCGGGGTGATCTTCGCCGCACCCTGGCCGGGGGCCCGTCCCGGGTGGCTACCCGGCGGTACGGTGGCGGACCTGGCGACGGGCGGGAGGCCCCGATGACAGCACCTGGGAACGCGCGCGAGGCACTGGCCCTCGTCACCGACGACTTCACCGAACTCCCGCGTGCCGAGGCCCCGTCGGACGGCGACGGGCCGCTCGGCTGGCCCGGCCACGGCCGGGCGAGGGCCGCGGCCGCCGCCCGCTCGGGCGAGTCCGAGTCGGTGGTCTGCGGCACCGGCACCGTCGGCGGTACGCGGACCGTGCTCGTCTCCTTCGAGTTCGGCTTCCTCGGCGGCTCCATCGGCGAGGGGACCGGCGACAGGGTCGCCGCCGCGCACGCGCACGCCCGGGCGCACCGGCTGCCCGTGACCGCGCTCCTCGCGACGGGCGGCAGCCGGATGCAGGAGGGGATGCGGGCGCTCGTCCAGCTCCAGCGGCTGGCCGGGGAGTCGGCGCTCACGCGGGCCGCCGGGCTGCCGCAGGTCGCGGTGCTCCGCGATCCGACGACCGGCGGCGGCTGGGCCACCCTCGGGGCCGGGTCCGACGTGGTCCTCGCGCTGCCGGGGGCGCAGGTCGGCTTCGCGGGCGCCCGGGTCCGGCCGCGGGACGCCGACCCAGCCGCGTACACCGCCGAGTCCCAGCTCGCCCATGGGCATGTGGACGCCGTCGTCCCGCCCGGGGAGCTGCGGGCGGTGCTGGGCCGCTGGCTGTCGCTGCTCACCCGCCCCGCCGCGGGCCCGGTCCCGCCGCCGTACGCGCTGGGCGGCACGGAGCCGGCGGTGAGCGGGCGGGAGGCCGTGGCCCGCGCCCGGCGCCCGGAGCGGCCGCGCGCCGATCGGTATCTCGCCGAGGTGTTCACGGAGCGGGCGGAGCTCTCGGGCGACCGTGCGGGCGGCACCGACCCGGGGATCCGGTGCGGTTTCGGGCGCCTCCCGGACGGGCGTACGGCCGCGTACGCGGCGCAGTGCGGGACCGCGACCCGGCCGGCCGGGTTCCGCACCGCCGCCCGGCTGGTCCGGCTGGCCGGCCGGCTCGGGATCCCGGTGCTGACGCTGATCGACACGCCGGGCGCGGCCAACGACGCCGAGGCGGAGCGGGCCGGGGCCGGGCCGGCCATCGCGGAGCTCTTCGGTGCCGTCGCGGAGGCGCGGGTGCCGGTCACCGCCCTGCTCATCGGCGAGGGCGGCTCGGGCGGCGCGCTGGCGCTGGCCGCGCCGGGCCGCACCTGGGCGACCCCGGACGCGTACTTCTCGGTGATCGCGCCCGAACTGGCCACGGCCATCCTGAAGCTCCCTCCGGAGGAGGCGGACGTGACGGCCGACCGGCTGCGGCTGCGCCCGGAGGACCTGGTGGAGCTGGGGGTGGTGCGCGGGGTGGTCGGCGCCCGGCCGGCGGATCCGCCCGGCCGGGCGGGGTGAGGCGCGGGGGCGGGCCCCGGTGGTCCGGTGGGCTGGGACCGTGATTCCGGGGCCCTCGGTGGTTCAGTGGCCGAGCTTCTTCTTCAGCTCGGCCTTGTTCATCTGTGACCTGCCGTGCAGGTTGCGGCGCTGGGCCTCCGCGTAGAGCTGGTCGTAGGTGGGTCCTTCGGAGCCGCTGTGCGAGCGCTTCCCGCCGCGCCGGGCGGAGGACATGTCCTGGGTCGAGCTCTTGCTCGCCGTCTTCGACTCGCCCGAGCGGGCCCGTTCCTTGTTGACGGTGCGGGCGGCGATCTCCTTCGCGCGCTTCTGGCTCTCGCCGCGTTCCAGCGCGCTCTCCTTGATGTGCTCGTACTGCCTCTCGCGCTTGGCGTTCGATCCGCGGGGCATCGTGGGCTCCTCTCGTCGTGTCAGTCGTCGGGCCGGCCGCCGCCCGCGTGCCGCCGGGTCCAGCGCACGACCAGGCGCAGCACCAGGATCAGCGTCACCACCCAGGCGGCGGCGAAGGCCCAGACCAGCGCCGGGCTGGCGGTCGCCACCGCGAGGACGAGCAGGGCCAGCGTCGCGGCCCCGAGCGCCAGGGCGCCGAGGCGGCCCCGGCCGGTGAGGCGCGGGCGGGGAAGGCGGAGGGCCGGCCGGTGTCCGGCCATGCGCCGGGCGAGGCCGTCGTCGGCGCTCAGGTCCTCCTCGATCTCGGCCAGTACGCGGCGCTCGTACGCGGAGAGCCGGGCCTCGTCCACGGCGGCCACCTCCTCCGGTCGGAATCCCCCGCTGCGGCGGGGTCCGCTCCGGCGGCTACCCGCTCCGGGCGCCTTCAGACAGCCGCAGCGGGGCTGTCCAGCGGGAAGGGGACCTCGCACCAGACCGTCCGGCCGCGGCCCCGCGGCACCGAGCCCCAGGCGGCGGCGAGCCGCTGGACCAGGTAGAGGCACTGCCCGCAGGGGCGGCCGGAGCGGTGCCGGTCCTGGGTGAGGGGGCGGCCGGGGGCGCTGTCGCTCACCTGGAGCCAGACGCCGTCGACGGATCGGTCGAGGCAGAGCTCGTACGGGGCTTCCCCGCGCCGCACCGCGTGGGCGACGAGTTCGGTGACGAGCAGCAGCACGTCGTCGGCGGCCGTCCGGGCCGCCGGGGAGAACGGTCCGTACCAGTCCGTCACCGCCTGTTCGGAGAGATCGCGCAGCCGGCCCGCCAAGCCCGGTCCTCCGCCGAGCGCGTACCGCCGGGAGCGGACCGCTCCGGGGCGGCTCCTCTCACCTTCCGCCATATAGGGCGCCTGACCGTGACCGAGGGGACTAAACGCACGAATGGGTGAAAAGCTCACCAAGGGGAATACTCCTTGCAGGACGCTCAACCGATGGACCGTGACACCCGCCCCCTTCCGGCGGCGGCGCCGGTCCACCGGAACCGTCGATCGGACACTCATGACCATCGGACGAGCCACATACGCACCGGCGGCGCGCACCCGCCGCCGCCGGGGCCCCCCCCCGCCAACGGCCCCCCACCGCGAGCCACCGGCCCCGCGGGGCCGCCGCCGAGACCCGCGCCTAACTCGCCGCCCCCCGCGCCGCCGACGCCGCCGAGGCGGCCGGCAACGCCTACGACGCCGAG
>NZ_JBHYKM010000050.1:30388-51437 GCF_042741435.1 Streptomyces sp. NPDC058955
GGTCCCCGGCACCCGTCGAGCGCAAAACAATCACCAGGGCCCGACCCACATCCCCCGCGGGGCCGCCCCCCCGCGCGGCCCCTCGCCCGCACGCGGCGGCCGTCCGGCGCCGGGCGCTCGGGGGCCTGTCCGAACCGGAGAACCCGACCGAGGCGACGACGGACGACGCCCGGACGCTGTCCGTGGCGCTGTTCCAGCGGCTCGTCGCCCTCGACGAAGGCTCTCCGGAGCACGCGTACGTACGCAACACCCTGGTGGAGCTGAACCTGAGCCTGGTGAAGTTCGGCGCCCGGCGGTTCCGCGCCCGGCCCGAGCCGATGGAGGACATCGTGCAGGTGGGCACGATCGGGCTGATCAAGGCGATCGACCGGTTCGACCCGGAGCGCGGGGTGGAGTTCTCCGCGTTCGCGCTGCCGACCATCGTCGGCGAGATGAAGCGCTTCTTCCGGGACACCGGCTGGGCCGTCCGGGTGCCGCGCCGCCTCCAGGAGCTGCGGATCGACCTGGCCAAGGCGTCCGACGCGCTGGAGCAGCGGGACGGTCACCGACCCGACCGGGCGGAGCTGGCCGAGCGGCTGCACCTGACGCCGGAGGAGGTCGCGGAGGGCGAGCTCGCCGCCAACGCCTACACCGCCAGCTCCCTGGACGCCCCGATCGGCGACGACGACCCCGGCCGCACCCCGAGCGGGACCGCCGGCCGGCGCACCGCCGTCGAGGAGCCCGCCTACGAGCTGATCGACGACCTGGACTCGCTCCGGCCGCTGCTGGCCCGGCTCGACACCCGTGACCGGCTGATCCTCTCGCTGCGCTTCGGCGAGGAGCTGACCCAGGCCGAGATCGGCGAGCGGGTCGGCCTCTCCCAGATGCACGTCTCCCGGCTGCTCGCCCGGATCCTCGGGGAGCTCAGGAGCGGTCTCCTGGACGACGGCGCCACGGCGGACCGGACGCCCTGCTGACCTCCAGCCACACCACCTTGCCCGGGGCGCCCGGTCCCCGGTCGGAGGAGCCCCAGTCGCTCGCCAGCCGGTCGAGGACCATCAGCCCGTGACCGCCGGGCAGCGAGGGCGAGCGGGGCGCCACCCGGCGCGGGTGCTCGGGGCTCCGGTCGGCGACCTCGACGCGCAGCAGCCCGTCGGCGTGCCGGAGGACGAACTCCTCGGGTCCCCCGCCGTGCAGACAGGCGTTGGTGACCACCTCGGAGACCAGCAGCAGCACGTCCTCGACGCGCTCCCTGGCGCGGGGGCTCTCGGCGGGGGTCCAGCCCCAGTCGGCGAGCGCCCGCGCGGTGAAGTCGCGGCAGCGGGAGACCGCGCCCGCGCTGCCGTGCAGCAGGAGGCGGCGGGTCTGCGCAGGGGTCCCGTCGCCCTGGCTCATCTCGCCCTCCCGCACGGCCGGAGGGCCCGTCACTCCGGCCCCTCGGGGCGGGCGTCGCCCGTCCCGTCGGCGGCGAGGGCGGCGCCCACGTCGGCGTACACCTGGAAGACGTGGAGGGCCCCGGTGATCTCGAACATGCGGTCGACGGGGGCTCGCAGCCCGGCCAGGTCCAGCCGCGACCCGGCGTCCAGGGCCCGCGAGCGGGCCCTGAGCAGCAGGTTCAGGCCGGTGGAGTCGCAGAAGTCGAGCCCGGCGCAGTCGACGACGATCCGGGCCGCGTCCGCGTGCTTCTCCAGGGCGGTGCGCAGCGGTTCGACCGTGTCGTGGTCGAGTTCGCCGAGCGGGACGACGACGACGGTCTCGGTGCCCCAGCCGGACCGGACCTCCACCGAGAACCGATCGCTCCGGCCGGCCGGCGGCTCCGCGCCGAGCCCGTTGCGCTCGCTGTCCATGCGTGCCTCACCTTCACCAGGTGAGTCCATTTTCTGACAGTTCGAGACAGTCTGCGACTAAGCCGCCCCGGGGCAGGGTCAGACGGTGGCCGGCGGCGGGGTCCAGCGGCTCTTGCGGGACACGCCCGTGTCGACGCCGTACTCCTTCCTGAGGTGCTCCGGGATGGCGTAGTGCATCACCCGGCCGCGGGTCAGCGTGGACAGCTCGAAGACCGAGGTGAGGTGGCCGAGCCGGTCGAGCGCCCAGGCGGCGAACGGCGAGGCGTCCTCCACCGACTCCAAAACGCCGAGCAGCGCGGGCACGGCCTTCACCGCGGTGTCCCAGCGGCTGCGGGGCACGCCGAGCCAGTCGCCGCAGGTGTCGCCGACGAGGTGGCGGATGAGGGCGGAGACCACCGGGTCGAAGAAGGTGCCGGGGACGACCTCCTCGTACAGGTCGATCAGCTGCCGGGTGAGCAGGACGCCCTCCTCCGAGGGGGCCATGTACCGCAGCAGGTAGGCGTCGAGGTACCGGCGGGCCTCGTCGAGGGTCTTGGGCACGGCTTCCTGGTCGACGCCGAGCATCGCGCCGACGACCCGCCAGGCGTAGTAGTACGCCTCGGCGCCCTCGGTGGACATGTGGATGCCGAGCCGGTGGAGGCTGTCGAGGACCAGCATCGAGAAGAACATCTGCCCGCCGATCATGTCCTCCTGGCAGATGGGCACGCCGTCGGCGGCGGTGTCCCAGCGGTCGGAGCGGATCAGGTGGTGGCGGATGGAAGCGTGCAGGAGGCGGACCTTCTGGGCGGCGGGCACGAACCGCCCGCCGGCCTCGAAGGCGTCCGGCCGCATGAGGTAGACGGTGAACTGGCCGGTCTCGGCCATCCGCTTGCTCGGGTAGCGCAGCCCGTGGGTGGCGGAGAGCAGCCTGGCCACGCGCGGCACGACGTAGCAGGCGGGCATGGCGGCGTAGGAGAGGGCGGTGTTGATGTGGACGTTGTTGTCGGTGAAGAAGAGCCGGGCCTTCTCCATCTCGTTCCAGTCCACCCAGGCGGGCGGCACGGCGGTGGCCTCCAGGTAGTCGCGGGCCACGTCGGGGAGCCCGGCGGGCAGCTCCTGGCCGGAGACGGAGACGTACCGCATGAGGGAGTTGAAGAGGCCGACCTCGCCCCGCTCGAAGAGGGTCGCGACGACCGCGTCGGCGAGCTCGTCGCCGCTGTGGCGCAGGGCGTCGAGGGACGCCTCGGTGGGGGTGCTGGTCACGGGAGCGCTCCAGGGTCGGTTCAGTGGTGGCGGACGGCGGCGCGGTGGGCCAGGTCGGCGAGGGCGCGGTGGGCGGGGCCGGGCAGGTCGAGTTCGTCGAGGGCGCGGACGGCCTCCTCGACGCGGCCGGCGATCATCCGCTCGACGCGGGCGGGCGCGCCGAGCTCGGCCATGAGGGCGCGCACCTCCCGCAGCCCGTCGTCGTCCGGCGGTCCGTCCCCGGCGAGGGTCCGGCGCAGCAGGTCGCGCTGGGCGGCGTCGGCGGCGCTCCAGGTCTCGGCGAGCAGCACGGTGGGCCGGGCGGTGCGGAGGTCGTCGAGGGGGGCCTTGCCGGTGCGGGCGGGGTCGCCGAAGAGGCCGAGCAGGTCGTCGCGGAGCTGGAACGCCTCGCCGAGCGGCAGCCCGTAGCGGGAGAGTCCCTCGCGGAGCGCGGCGGGGGCGCCGGCGAGCAGGGCGCCGAGCAGGAGGGGCTGTTCGACGGTGTACTTGGCCGTCTTGTAGCGGATCACCTTGAGGGAGGTGCCGGTGTCCGGGAGGCCGCCGGTGTGCAGGATCTCCAGGGCTTCGCCGGCGACGAGTTCGCGCGCGAGGGCGGCCCAGAGGGGGCGGCCGCGGGAGAGGTACGCGGCGGGCAGCCCGGACTCGGCGTAGAGGCGGCCGGCGAGGGCCATCAGGTGGTCGCCGAGGAGCAGGGCGAGCGCGCGGGCCGCGGTCCTGGGGCGCCCGCGGGGGTGCGGCAGGGCCGCGAAGGCGTGGTGGGCGGTGGGGCGGCCGTGCCGGAGCGGGCTGTCGTCGATGAGGTCGTCGTGGACGACGGCGGCCGCATGGACGAGTTCCATGGCGGCGGCGGCCCGCATCAGGGCGTCGCTGTCGGGTTGTCCCGCGGCGCGCCAGCCCCAGTAGCAGAAGGCGGCGCGGAGCCGTTTGCCGTGCCGGGCGGCGGCGCGGAGGGCTTCGGCGAGCGGGGCGAGGGCTTCGTCGACGGCGAGGAGTGCGGCGGCCTCGTCGTCGAGGAAGCCGGCGAGGACGGTGTCGGTGCGGGTCTTGAACGCCTCCGGCGCCCAGACGTCACTCATCGGGGGTCGCCGCGGCGGCCCGGCGGGCGAGGGCCTCGCGGGCCAGGACCTCCATGTGGGCGGGGCCGCCGGCGCCGTCGACGCCGGGGGTGAGGCGGTCGAGGGCGAGCCGGCCGCGGGCGCGGAGGTCGGCGGCGGCGTCCTGGGCGAGGTCCGCGGAGTCGGACCGTCCGAGGAGGGAGCGGAACGAGCCGACGGCGGTGCCGAGGGTGTCCACCATCAGGTCGGCGAGGCCGGCGACGAGCAACAGGGCCTGTTCGTCGGGGCGTTCGCCTCGGTCGGTGCGGTTGGTCATGCCGGCCGGCTCCTGGGGGAAGGGGGGTGGGAGCGTCCGCGACGGGACGTACCGGGCCAGGATGGACCATGAGCGGACCGCGCCGGCGGTCCGCTCACTCCTTCAGGTGATCATGGTCGGGAGTTCGGGGCGGCGGGCGCCGTCGTGGGGTGTGGTTGAACTTTCCGCGAGCACGCTGTAGTTGACTTCCATGATCCGGACACCCCCTCGTCCCGTGCCGCGTCCGACCCGCCGCGTCCCCTCGGCCGCCTTCGCGGTCGCCGTCACCGCGCTGCTGACGGCGAGCGGCTGCCGGCTCGGGCCGGGGCGGGTCTGCACCCTGATCGGAGCCGATTCCGGTGTGTCGGTGTCCTGGGATCCGGCGGCCTACCCCGACGGCGCGCGCTTCCGGCTGTGCGCGGACGAGGAGTGCCGGGAGCGCGAGTCGCTTCGGGAGTTCCCGTTCGGCTCCCTCCAGGTGCGGCTGCCGGAGGAGGACGGGCCGCGGGAGGTGGCGGTGCGCCTCTCGGTCACCGACCCGGCCCAAGGCGGCCGGGTCGTCCACGACGGCGCCGTGCGGGTCGCCCTGCGCAAGGTGACCCCGAACGGGGAAGGCTGCGGACCCACCGTCTGGCAGGCGGCGGTCCGCGCCGATCCCCGGGAGGGCCTGGCGCCCGGGGAGTGACCCGGGGCGCCTACGGGACCCAGTGGTTGCCGGACACCGTGATCATCACCTGGAGCTGGATGCTGGCGGAGAAGTAGCTGCTGGTGTCGATCGGCGTGGCCAGCATCTTGTTCCACAGCGCGTCCAGCCAGGCCTGGCTGCCGGAGTCGGTCATGGCGGCGACGGCGAAGGGCGCGAAGAAGGCGGCCTCGCTGCCGGAGGCGATCTGGGTGCCGTTGAGCTTGTAGCCGATGCCGATCCTGTTCGGGTCGCCGCCGGTCTTGCCCTTGATCCAGGTGTTCAGCTTGCGGGCCGCGGCGAGGGACTTGGCGTCGCCGCTGGTCACGGCGTCGTCGGCGATGCGCCACGGGGTGCGGCAGGCGTTCCACCAGTACTGGCCGTCGTTGGGGTCCTCAAGCACCTGGTTCGGGGCCGGCTTGGGGCTGGTGGCGGTGTCGACGACGAAGTCGGGCAGGAGTCCGGTGCCGGGGGCGTAGCCGGACTGGAGGTTGGCGATCTGCGTCTGGTGGGCGGTGCGGACGGCGTCCCAGGTGGTGTCGCCGGAGGCGGCCCGGAAGGCGCGGAAGTGGTCGACCATCCAGTCCGAGGTGCGGGAGATGTAGTAGTACTGGTCGCCCGAGCTGGACCAGTCGCCGAGCTTGAGCAGCTTGGTGGTGGGGTTCAGCTCGTCCTTCTTGATGGCGGCGATGTGCTTGAGGGCGAGCGCCTTGTAGTCGTACGTGCCGCCGCTGCCCCACTGCTTGTCGGCGAGGAGCAGGCCGTAGGCGACGTCCATGTCGCCGTCGGTGGCGCCGTCCCCGCCGTTGACGCTGCGGCAGTTGACGTCCTGTTCGGCGGCGAGGAGGTCGGGGTTGATGGAGGACGGGTGGTCCAGCTTCCACTTGACCATGCCGTCGAAGATCTTCTTCGCGTCGGGGTCGGCGCCGGCCATGGTGGCGGTGACGACCATGCCGTAGCCCTGGGCCTCGGCGACGTACGGGTGGTCGGCGTCGGGCGAGATGACCTGGTACCAGCCGTTGCCGCAGTTCTGCCGGACGAAGGCGGACTTCCAGCGGTTGTAGTAGTCGACGACCTTCTGGTCGAGCGCGGCCTGGGTGCCGGAGGGCTTGAGCATGCCGGCCGCGTAGGGCTTGAGGTGGCTGCCGAAGGGGACGGCGGGGCCGGTGCCGCCGCCTCCGCCCGTGGGCGCGCCGTAGACCTGGAACTCCCAGAGCGAGTAGCCGTACGGGGTGCCCCGTCCGGTCCCGTACATCCGGACGTACCGGCCGCTGCCGGAGACCGCGAGGTCGTCGACGGCGCCGTCGCCGGTCGTCGTCGTGTAGACGTCGGTCCAGGTGGAGCCGTCGGCCGAGGTCTGGATGCGGTACGTCTTCGCGTACGCGGCCTCCCAGTCGAGCTTCACCCGGGACAGGGTGTGGTTCGCCCCGAGGTCGATCCGGATCCACTGGGGGTCGACGCCTTCGAGGCTGGCCCAGCGGGTGGTGGAGCTGCCGTCCACGGCGAGGCCGGGGGCGAAGCCCGAGCCCTCCACGGAGGAGGAGGCGGCCGGTTTGCCGGCGGAGACGAGGCTGTCGGCGGCCTCGGCGTCGGTCCCGGGGAGGACGGTGAGGGGCAGGGCGAGGAGCGCGGCGAGTCCGAGCGGGACGACGGTGCGCGGGACGGTCTTTCGTGGAACGGCGGTGCGTGGAACGGCGGTGTGTGGGGTGGCGCTTCGCGCGAGGAGGCTTCGTCGGCGCATGACAACTCCCTTTCACTTCACGGCCATCGCTCGTTAGGAAACGTTCCTAACCATCGGCGCGCCGAGCGTAGAGAGCGGCGGGGGCCCGGCGCAAGACCTCTGCGCGGGGCCCCCGTCGGCGTGGCCGGTATCTATCGGGGGAGCGTCAGGGCCCGGGCCAGGGCGGCGGCGAAGCCGTCCGGGTTGTCGAGCATCATGTTGTGGCCCGCGGCCGCCACCTCCAGGACGGGCACGCCCATCGCCGCCGCCTGCTCCGCGGCCGGGTCCGGCAGGCTCTTCTCGCCGACCAGGAACGCCCGGGGCATCGCGAGGGCGCCGAGCACGTCGCCGGCCTCCGGGTCGCCGCCCTCCACCAGCGCGACCGCGCAGCGGTGCACGGCCCGCGGGTCGGCGAGCCGCAGCCGCGCCGCGTAGTCGCCCCGGTCGGCGAGCGCCAGCATCCTGGAGAACCCGACCCGGACGAACTCCTCCTCCGTCTGGCGCGCCACCGGGGTGCTGAACGCGCCTCCGCCCGCGTACAGGTTGGGCTCCGCGACCACCACCCGGGCGATCCGCCCGGGCCGGGCCGCGGCCAGGTGGAGGGCGACGGCCCCGCCCATGGAGTGGCCGACGAGGTCGACGCCGGCGAGGTCGAGGTGGTCGAGGAGCGCGGCGACGGCCGCGGCCTGCCCCTCGGGCCGGTAGTCGAAGTCGGCGGGGCGGTCGCTCAGTCCGTGCCCCAGCAGGTCGACCAACAGGGCGCGGCCGCCGCCCAGGGCCGGGTGGGTGGCGATGTGCGCGAAGTCGGAGGCGGCCGTGCAGCCGAGGCCGTGGAGGTAGACGCGGACCGGGCCGTCGCCCGGGAGGTCGATCCACCGCAGGTACGCCCGCGGGTCCGCCAGAAGCAGTTCTCTCATGCGGCCACCCTAGGGACGCACCGGCCCGCCCCGCCGACCGGTGGGACGGGTGCACGGCCGGCGGCGGTCCGGGCTGCGCTACGGTGGCCTTCCATGGCATCGAGCACCGCACTCTGGTCCTTCGCTCTCGTCGTGGGACTCCTCACCCTCACTCCGGGCCTCGACTCGGCCCTCATCCTGCGCACGGCCGCGCTCGGCCGCCGCACCCGGGCCTGGGGCGTCGTCCTCGGCATCCAGACCGGCACGCTGATCTGGGGCGCGCTGACCTCGCTGGGCGTGACGGCCCTGCTGACCGCCTCGCACCTCGCGTACGAGACCCTGCGCTGGGCGGGCGCCGCCTATCTGCTGTGGATGGCGGTACGCATGATCGCCGAGACGTTCCGGCGCGACGGCACCGGGACGCACGCGGAGGTGGAGGTCGGCGGCGCCGACACGCTCTTCGGCGGCTGGCGCCAGGGCACGCTGACGAACCTCCTCAACCCCAAGGTCGGCGTCTTCTACGTCGCCGTCCTGCCGCAGTTCATCCCCGCCGAGGCGCCGCACTTCGCGATGGGCCTGGCGCTGACCTCCGTCCACGTCGTCCTCGGCATGCTCTGGTCGACGGTCCTCATCGCCTCCGCGACCGCCCTCGGCGCCTGGCTGCGCGGCCCCCGGGCACGCCGGGTCCTGGACCGGGTCACGGGCACGGTGATCGGAGCCTTCGCGGTACGCCTGGCGGTCAGCGACTGACGCCGTCGCCGCGCCGCAGCAGGTCCGCCATGACGGCCTGCGGCAGGGACGGATGAGCCGCCGCCGCCTCCCGTACCTGCCCGTCCTGATGGGTGACCAGCTCGGCGAGTGCCGACGGCGGAAGGGCCGGGTGACCGGCGGCCGAGCGCCGCGCCCGGTCGTCCGTCAGGCAGGCGAGCAGCGCGGCGGGCGTGGCCGCGGGGTGCCGGGCGACCTCCCGGAGGACCTTGCGCACCGGCGGCTCGCGGCGGGCCAACTCCTCCAGGAGGGCCGGGGGCGTGTCCGGATTGGCCGCGACCCCGGCAAGGACCTGGGTGCCGTGCCGGGCGATCATGCGGCGCAGCGTGGCCTCGGTGAGCCCCGGGTGCGGGGCGACGGCTGCCGCCACCTTCGCGTCGGCGTCGTCGGCCAGCCGGTCGCGCGTCGGCGGCGGCAGGTCGCGGCGGTGGGCGACGAGCATCCGGAGCGCCGGATCCGGCGAGGCGGCCAGCGTCTCGGTCTCGGTCCGGGAGGCGCCGGCGATCCGGGGCGGGAGGGTGGAGCCGAGCTTGGTGGTGCGGGCCAGGTCGGTGAGCACATCGAGGGGGAGGTGGGGGTGGTGGGCGAGCGCGCGGCGCACCTCGGCGACGGGGTCGGCCGCCATGGTCCGGGCGAGGGACGCGTCGACGGCGGGGTTCGCGGCGAGGTCCGCGCGGATGCCCGGGAGCGGGTCGCCGGCGAGCGCGGCGCAGGCCGCGGCAGGCAGGTCGGGACGACCGGCGAGCGCCCACCGTGCCATGGGGTCGGGGTGGTCGGCGAAGCGGGCCACGGCCTCGGCGGGGGTGGCGGGGTTGCCGAGCGCCGCCACGCGCATGCCGTGGACGGCGGACGCGTGGGTGCCGTCGCAGGCGGCGCCCGGCAGCAGGACGCAGTCCCGGCGCCCGCACTGCCCGTCGTGAACGAAGGGGATCTCCTCCTGGTCGCAGACCCGGCAGTGCCGGACCGGCGGCAGCCCCTCCCCCGTGAGCAGCGCCGCCAGCACGGCGGGCGGAGTCGCCTCGTTCGCGGCCACGGCGGCGCGTACCGAGGCGTGCGGATGCGAGGCGAGCCGCGCGGTCGTCTCCGCGTCACCGAAGAGGGCGAGTTCGACGACGACGTCCGGCTCGGGGTCCGCGGCCAGCGTCTCGATCACGTCGGAGGGGAGTCCGGGACAGGCCGCCAGCTTCTCCCTCCGCTCGCGGTCCGGATCCGCCGCGAAACGGCGCGCCCAGGCGGCGGGCCCCGCCCCCCGGTCGAGCAGGGCGAGCGCCGCGTCCGGCCGGAGGACGGGGTCGATGTCGTCGGCGGCGAGCCGACCGGTGTACGCCAGAGTCCTGGCGACTCCCTCGACGCGGTGCGCCAGGGCGAGCGCCCGCGCGCCGCCGAGGTCGGGACGACCGAGGAGGACGTCCGCGACCTCCTCGTCGGCGAGGGCGACCAGCCGGTCGAGATCCGCGGCCGGCAGGGCGGGGTTGGCGGCGAGCCCGCAGAGGGAGGACACGACCGGCATCCTTCCCGGGGGCAGCGCGCGGCGCACCCGGATTTCCGCGTGCGGGGCCTGCGCCTCCCCGGTCGCCTCGCCGCCGGCGACGCCCTAGTTGTACTGCGCGAGCTGGATGAGGTTGCCGCAGGTGTCGTCGAGGACTGCCGTGGTGACCGGGCCCATGGCGACCGGGGGCTGGGTGAAGCGGACGCCGAGGGCGGTGAGGCGGGTGTGTTCGGCGTGGACGTCGTCGACGGCGAAGGAGGTGGCCGGGATGCCGTCGGCGACCAGGGCCTCCTTGTACGGGGGGACGGCGGGGTGGCCCGAGGGTTCCAGGACGAGCTCGGTGCCGTCTGGGGCCTCCGGGGAGACGACCGTGATCCAGCGGTCCTCGCCGATCGGCACGTCGTGCTTGAGCACGAAGCCGAGCACGTCGGTGTAGAAGCGGAGCGCCTTCTCCTGGTCGTCGACGAAGACGCTGGCCAGGTTGATCCTCATGGGGTGTCCTCCGGGGGTGCGGGGGCGAGCCATCGCGTGACGATGTGCTCCAGGGGGCGGGGGTCGAGGTCGTGGAACTTGTAGCGGCCCTCACGACGGGCCGTGACCAGGCCGGCGGCCTCCAGCACGGCGAGGTGCTGGCTGACCGCCTGCCGGGAGATGGCGAGGCCGTGCCGGGTCGCCAGCCGGGCGCATATCTCGAAGAGCGACTGTCCGTTCCGTTCGGTCAGCTCGTCGAGGATCACCCGGCGCGTCGGGTCGGCCAGCGCCTTGAACAGATCCTCCTCCATGCCGCCACGATAGGCAAGTCACCGCTTGCCTATCAAGCGCGGCGCGCGGCGCCCGCCCTCCCGTCCCCCTGCCGCTGTCGGACCCGCCGCCTAAGGTGGATCGGGCACCGGCCCACCCCTGACGAGGGAGACACCTTTGAGCACGGCCCAGCGGAAGGGCGCGGCGCCCTCCGCCCCGCACCTCGCCGACAGTCACGAACTGATCCGCGTGTTCGGCGCGCGCGAGAACAACCTCAAGGACGTCAGCGTCGAGATCCCCAAGCGCCGGCTGACGGTCTTCACCGGGGTCTCCGGCTCCGGCAAGAGCTCGCTGGTCTTCGACACGATCGCCGCCGAGTCGCAGCGGCTGATCAACGAGACGTACAGCGCCTTCGTCCAGGGGTTCATGCCCACGCTCGCCCGGCCCGACGTCGACGTGCTCGACGGGCTGACCACCGCGATCATCGTCGACCAGCAGCGGATGGGCGCAGACCCGCGCTCCACCGTCGGCACCGCCACCGACGCCAACGCGATGCTGCGGATCCTCTTCAGCCGGCTCGGCACCCCGCACATCGGCTCGTCGCGGGCCTTCTCCTTCAACGTGCCCTCGGTGAGCGGCGCGGGCGCCGTCACCGTCCAGCGGGGCGGCCGGACGGTGAAGGAGAAGGCCAGCTTCCAGATCACCGGCGGCATGTGCCCCCGCTGCGAGGGCCGGGGCCGGGTCTCCGACATCGACCTGGCCGAGCTGTACGACGACACCAAGTCGCTCGACGAGGGCGCGCTGACCATCCCCGGCTACACGGCGGACAGCTGGTACGGGCGGACGTACCGCCTCGCCGGTCTCCTGGACCCGGCGAAGCCGATCCGGAAGTACACCAGGCGCGAGCTGGACACGCTGCTGTACAAGGAGGCGACCCGGGTCAAGGTCGAGGGCGTCAACGTCACGTACGAGGGCCTGATCCCCAAGCTGCAGAAGTCGTTCCTGGCCAAGGACGTCGAGTCGCTCCAGCCGCACATCCGGGCCTTCGTGGAGCGGGCCACCACCACCCAGGTCTGTCCGGAGTGCGACGGCACCCGGCTCAACGAGGGCGCCCGCTCCTCGAAGATCAAGGGCATCAGCATCGCCGACGCCTGCGCGATGCAGATCAGCGACCTGGCCGCGTGGGTGCGCGAGCTGGACGACCCGTCGGTGGCCCCGCTCCTGGAGTCGCTGCGCCAGACGCTGGACTCCTTCGTGGAGATCGGCCTCGGCTACCTGGCCCTCGACCGTCCGGCGGGCACGCTGTCGGGCGGCGAGGCGCAGCGGGTCAAGATGATCCGGCACCTCGGCTCGTCGCTCACCGACGTCACGTACGTCTTCGACGAGCCGACGGCGGGGCTGCACCCGCACGACATCCAGCGGATGAACGAACTCCTGCTGCGGCTGCGGGACAAGGGCAACACGGTCCTGGTCGTGGAGCACAAGCCGGAGACGATCGCGATCGCGGACCACGTGGTGGACCTGGGTCCCGGTGCCGGCAGCGGCGGCGGCACGATCTGCTTCGAGGGCACGCTGGACGGGCTGCGCGGCAGCGGCACGGTCACCGGGCGGCACCTGGACGACCGGGCCTCGGTGAAGGAGGCGGTGCGGACGGCGAGCGGGGTGCTGCCGATCCGCGGGGCGACCGCGAACAACCTGCGGAAGGTGGACGTCGACCTCCCGCTCGGCGTCCTCGCGGTGATCACCGGTGTCGCCGGCTCGGGCAAGAGCTCCCTGGTGCACGGTTCGATCCCGGCCGACGCCGGGGTGATCTCGGTCGACCAGAGCCCGATCCGCGGCTCGCGGCGCAGCAACCCGGCGACGTACACGGGTCTGCTGGACCCGATCCGCAAGGCGTTCGCCAAGGCCAACGGCGTCAAGCCGGCGCTGTTCAGCGCCAATTCGGAGGGCGCCTGCCCGAACTGCAACGGCGCCGGCGTCACGTACACCGACCTGGCGATGATGGCCGGGGTGGCCACCACCTGCGAGGAGTGCGAGGGCCGGCGGTTCCAGGCGGCGGTGCTGGAGTACAAGCTGGGCGGCCGGGACATCAGCGAGGTGCTGGCGATGCCGGTGTCCGAGGCGGAGGCGTACTTCGGCGCGGGCGAGGCCCGCACCCCGGCGGCGCACCGGATCCTGGAGCGGCTGGTGGACGTGGGCCTCGGCTACCTCACCCTGGGGCAGCCGCTGACCACGCTGTCCGGGGGCGAGCGGCAGCGGCTGAAGCTGGCCACGCACATGGGCGACAAGGGCGGGATCTACGTGCTCGACGAGCCGACGACCGGCCTGCACCTGGCCGACGTGGAGCAGCTGCTCGGGCTGCTCGACCGGCTGGTGGACTCGGGGAAGTCGGTGATCGTGGTCGAGCACCACCAGGCCGTGATGGCGCACGCCGACTGGATCGTGGACCTCGGCCCCGGCGCGGGCCACGACGGCGGCCGGATCGTCTTCGAGGGGACCCCGGCCGACCTCGTCGCCGCGCGCTCCACCCTCACCGGCGAGCACCTGGCGCAGTACGTGGGCGCCTGATCACACCCGGCCGGCCGCCGGCCCTCCGAGCACCGCGGACGGCGGGAGGAGGGACGGCGGGTCGGCGGCGACCACGGCCCCGACGGCCGCGCGCCCCTCGTCCGTCCACTCGGTGAGGTGTTGTACGCCCTCCGGCCCCGGCGGTCCCGCCTTGAAGCGGGCCTCCGCGCGGACCCAGGCGCGCAGGAGCGCCGGGCCGGGGTCGGCCCGCGCGCCCGCCTCGCGCAGGTCGGCTTCCGGGAGCACCCGGCGCAGTACCGGCAGGGGGCCGGGGCGGCGGGCGGCCGGTTCGACGTCGACGCCGACCGGGCCCCGCCCGGCCGCGGCCGCGACGAGGCCGTCGGCGTGGCTCAGGCTGATGCCGAGCCCGGGGTGTTCCGGGAGGTGGGGGCGGCCGTGCCCGTCCCGGCGGCACCGCGGGCACCACTGGGCGAGCAGCCCGGTCCCGCCCGGGGGCCGGCCGGTGATCCGGGCGGCGCAGACCCGGGCGAGGAGGCGGGCCGCCAGGACGTCGTCGCGGCGGGCCGGGACGCGGACGGCGGCGAGGCGGCGGCGCTCCCAGGGGGCGAGGAGGTGCGGTCCGAGGCCGGGGTGGCCGAGGACCTCCCGGGTGGTGGCGACGACCGCGAAGGCGCCGGGGGTCACCCGGTGGGGGTGAGGAAGCGTTCCCGGACGCGGGCGAGGGTGCGGAAGTCGTCGATGGTGACCTCCTGGAGGTCGATCGACGTGCCGGAGATGTCCTCCAGGAGGTCGATGAACTCCAGGAAGTCCATGGAGTCGATGAGCCGGGCCTCGATGAGGTCCTCGTCGGTGTCGATCGGCCCGTCGAGGCCGGGGTTCTTCTCGTGGAGCCAGGCGGCGACGCGTTCCATGGGGTGGTTCTCCAGTCGTTGCGGGCAGGTCAGGCGGGGGTGGCGGGGACGGCGCGGAGCCGGTCGAGGGCCTGCTCGGGGCCGCCGTGGGCGAGGAGCATGGCGTGCACCCAGCGCTCGACGCCGAAGGCGACGCAGGCGCTGTAGGCGGGGCCGTGGTCGCCGGCGCGGATGCCGAGGCGTTCGCCGAAGAAGTTGCGGTGGCGGTTGACGGAGGCGATGGCGGTGCCGTCGGGGGCGCTGTACTCGTGCTTGACGGGGTCGAGGGCCATCAGCCGGGCGCGGGAGCCGCCCTTGTCGTAGAAGGGGTCGTCGGCGGTGGCGCGGGTGAGGTCGAGGCCGAGGCGGTCGGCGGTCTCCTGGATGAACGCGCCGCCGCGTTCCAGGTGTTCGAGGGCGCCTTCCTTGGTGCCGAGGTAGACCACCTCGCGCATGTGGAAGCCCCAGAGGCGGCGCAGGCCGTCGTAGTGGGTCTCGTTGCGGAAGCAGCGTCCGGCGGCGGAGATCCGCAGGCCGTCGTCGCCGACGTCGGTGCCCTCCAGGGAGAGCAGCAGTCCGTAGCAGGTGGCGGAGGGCAGGAGGTAGCCGGTGGGTTCGAGGGGGCGGCCGCCGGGGGGCAGCCCGGCGGCGAGGGCGTCGTACGCGTCGGGGGTGAACCGCCCGGCGGAGACGCCGAGATGGGGGAAGTTGCGGAAGTAGTCGAGGCGGGCGAGGTCGTCCGCGGCGAGCAGCGGCGGGCCGGTCACCTCGGGGGCGGAGAGCCGGGCGGCGAGGCCGGCGAGCAGCGTGTCGAGGCCGCGCAGCAGGGCGGTGTGCGCCGGGTCCAGCGTGATCAGGCCCGGGCCCGGGCTGCGGAGGCCGGGGACGGGCGGGGTCGTGGCGCTGGTCGTTCTCATGGAACCGTTCCCTCTCGGCGTGGGCGGTCGGTCTCGGGCCTGATCCGGCGCGCCGGGCCGGCCGGGGCTCGGGCGTGGATCGTGCGGGCGCGGGCCGCCGCCCCGGGAGGGGGTGGACAGGGCCTGGCTCGCGGTCGCCGTCGACCGGGGCGCGGTGGTCGGGCCGGACCGAGGGGTCGGGTCGGTCGCGGCTCCGCGCAGTGGGGACAGTAGGCCAGCCGCCCGCAGGTTGTCTAGACCAAAGATCGAGTCCTCAACTCTCCGCGCCGCGGCCCGAATTAGGACGGTGGCCGACACGCGGGGCATACCGGCGGGTCACTTGACACCGGTGATGGTCTACACCAATTCTGTCCCTCGTCCCCCGCGGTCCCCCCACCGTCGCCAGGTCCGCGCCCCCGTCCCGCCGTGCCCCGCTCCCCCACGCCCGCACGCCGTCCGACCCCATGCCTGGAGGGACCTTGACCACGCCCCCCGCCCCCGCCGCCCCGCGCCGCCCGCACGCCCCCTACCTGCACCGGGCGGCCACCGAGCGCCCGTACTTCAGCACCGACGGCGAGTCCTACCTCGCCGCGACGACCCTGCGCGAGCTGCGGAAGACCCGGCCGCTGCGGGTGCTCTCCGAGGAGGACTTCGCGCACTGGCAGACCTACGGCTTCGTCGTCGTGCGCGAGGCGATCCCGGCCGCGGCGGCCCGCCGGCTGCTCGACTTCGCCTGGGACTTCCAGGGCCTCGACCCGGACCGGCCCGACAGCTGGTACGAGGACCGGCCGTTCCGCTCCGAACTGGACCAGCAGCTGCACATCTACGGCTTCGTCGAGGCGTACCACCACCAGCTGCTCTGGGACAGCCGCCAGGCCCAGCGGGTCTACGACGCCTTCGTGGACGTCTGGGACTGCGAGGAGCTGTGGGTCACCCTGGACCGGCTCAACCTCAACCCGCCCAACGTCCGCAACCGCGACCGGGCCCTCATCGAACCCACCGACCGGGGCTTCGACATCGAGCTGCACTGGGACATCGACACCACGCTCGGCGTGCCGCCGCAGCGCGTCCAGGGCATCATCGCGCTCAACGACACCAGCCCCGAGACCGGCGGCTTCCAGTGCGACCCGGAGCTCTTCCGCCGCTTCGAGGAGTGGAAGCTGGACCAGCCCGCCGGCCGCGACCCGATCCGCCCGGACCTGGACCGCGCCGAGTACCCGGTCGTCCGCCCCGACCTGCGCCCCGGCGACCTGCTGATCTGGAACGGCCTGCTCGCCCACGGGGTGGCCCGCAACGCCTCCGCCGACGGGGTCCGCGCGGTGCAGTACCTGTCGATGATGCCCGCCCTGGAGGAGCACGCGAAGCTGCGCCGCTCCCGCGTCGAGTCCTGGCGCCACCTGCGCACCCCGCGCTGGAACCGCACCCTCGTCGGCGACCCCGTGCTGCACGAGTCCAAGCGCTACCCGACCGCCGAACTCACCCCGCTCGGCGCCCGGTTGCTGGGGCTCACCTCCTGGCACGACGACCCCGCCGACGCGACGGAGCCCGCGACCGCGCCCACCGGGGAGCCCGCGTGCGCCGCGTCTGCCTGACCCTGCCCACCCACCGCGCCTGTACGGGGACGATCGCGGCGGTCGCCGAGGAAGCCGCCTACGGGGCCCGCGCGTTCGGCGTCGAGGTGCACCTGCTGATCCTGGACTCCTCGGCGCCCGCCGACCTCGCCGCCCACCGGGCCGCGGTGGCCGCCCTGCCCCCGGCGCCCGGCGTCGTCGTCCACCACCTCGACGAGGACCGGCAGCGCGCCTTCCTCCGCGAGGTCCTGGCGGCGGCCGGGCTCCCCGGAGCCGGGCGGCTGCTCGACCTGATGCTCCCGGCCGCGGTGTCGTACGGCGCCTGCACCAACCGCGCCTTCCTGCTGGCCGAGGCGCTGGGCTGCACCTCGGTGCACCGCCGCGACTCCGACAGCCGCTACCAACTCCTCGACGGCGCACCGGTCTTCCCGATCCACCACGAGCTCGCCGCCCTCGGGCGGCGAGCCGCGGACCTGGCCGGCACGGTGGTCCGCAGCCGGCTCGACCCCGGCTGCGCGGACCGGACGGTCGTCCTGGCCGGCGCGTCCTTCATCGGCGAGCTCTCCGTGGACGTCGCCGAGATCCGCGCCCTCGACCCGGAGGCGTACCACGAGGTCGTCGGCCTGTCGGTGCCCTCCCGCCATCCGGAGATCTGGCGGCGGAACCTGATCGACGAGGCGTTCCGGGGCGCCGGCTCCACCCCCTTCACCACCGACCTGACCACCCTGACCCTGGTCAGCCCCACCCGCGTCGACATGTGCAACGTCGCCCTCGGCCAGGAGGTGTACGGCCGGGTGCCGCTGCCGCCCGCCACCGACACCATCGGCACCGACTACTTCCTGCTGCACCTCGTGCGCGACGCCCGGCTGCCCGGCGTCCTGCACAACCGGCACATCGTCAACTACCACACCGACGAGCGGCGTTCGGACGACGGCTTCCTCGCCTACCAGCTCCGCTTCGCCAAGTACCTGCTGGCCACCGCCCACCTCGACGCCGTGTACGCGGGCCTCGCCGCGGCCGGCGACACCCTCCTCGACCCCGCCGGGCGGGTCCGGCCCGCCGCCGTCGCCGCCCTGGTGCGCGACAGCACCGGGATCGACCCGTCCGGGAACGAGGGCCGGCTCGACGTCCTCGACCGCCGCTACCGCTCCCTCGGCGGCCGGTACGCCACCGCAGCCGAGCTGTTCGCCGCCCGGCGCGACCGGCTGATCGCCGAAGCCCGCGCCGACATGGCCGACTTCGCGCTGCTCGTCGACGCCTGGGACGCCCTGACCGCGCACGCGAAAGGCACCGCCGTGAACCGTCCCCCCGGCTCCCGCCTCCCGGTCGTGACGCCATGACGACCGCCCCCGCGCCGGACGGCGTCACCGGCTCGCGCACCCTCACCGTCCGCTACACGGGCGGCGGTTCCCGCCGGGGCCCGGTCACCATGGGCCAGGCCAACATGATCCGCTGCATCCTGCGGGACGAGCCCGCCGGCATCAACATCCACGACGTGTGGCCGGTCCCCGACGGCACCGGCATGGACCAAACACTCGACGCCCTCGCGGCGCTCACCGCCCGCCACGAGGCGCTGCGCACCACGTTCCCGTACGAGGCGGGCGACGGAGCCGCCCCCACCGGACAAGTCGTCGCCGCCGAGGGCTCGTTCACCGTCACCGTCCTCGACCACGACGAACTCCCCGAGGACGTCGACGGATACGCCGAGGCGGTGGCCCGCGCGGCCCGCGACACCCGCTTCCGTCTCGACCTCGACTTCCCGCTGCGGCTGCGGATCCTCGCCCGGGCCGGCCGGCCCGTCCGGATCGCCCTCGCCGCCAGCCACGCCGTCACCGACGGCAGCGCCCTCGGCGTGCTGCGGGACGAATGGCTCGCCCTCCTCGCGGGCGAGCCGCTGCCGCCGGTCACCGCGCTCACGCCGCTCGACCTCGCCGCCGAGGAGCGGAGCCCGGCCGGGCGCCGCAGGTCCGCGGCCTCCCTGGCCCATTGGGAACGCATCCTGCGCACCGGGCCGCAGGCGATGTTCGCCGAGGACGGCGCCGCCGGCACCGAGACCGACACCCCCGGCCTCACCCTCCGCTCCGCGCGCGGCGCCCGGGCGCTGGCCGCCGCCGCCCGGCGCACCGGCGCGCTGCCCGGCACGGTGCTGCTCACCGCCTGGTGCGTGCTCACCGCCCACCGGGCCGGCCAGAGCGTCTGCGTCGCCGCCGTCCCCACCTCGAACCGCTTCCTGCCGAAGCTGGCCCGCTCGGTGAGCACCCTCTCCCAGGACGCCCTCCTGGACCTCGACGTCCGCGTCCCGTCGTTCGACGCGCTCGTCGCCAAGGCGTGGGGCGCGGCGATGCACGCGTACCGGCACAGCCGCTTCGACGCGCTCGACCTGTGGGAGCTGATCGGCCGGGTCACGACCGAACGCGGCAGCCAGTTCGCGCGCGACGCCGTCTACAACGACATCAGCGCCCTGCCCAGCACCCTCGCCGGAGCCGCCGCCCCGGACGAGGACGCCCCGGAGCTGGAACTCTCCTGGGGCGAGGCGCAGTCGCTGCCGACCCGGCTGCTCACCTTCGTGTACGAGACGGAGCCGGTCCTCCGCCTCGCCACCTGGGCCGACCCCGCGCTGTTCCCCCGGGCGGCGGCCGAGGACCTGGCCACGGGCCTGGTCCGGCTCCTGGAGGCCGTCGCCGAGGCCGACGTACCGCTCGACGCGCCCGGGCCGCTGACCGAGGCGACCGGGGTGCGTCCCGTGGCGCGCGGGCCGGAGTGGGCACGGGTCGACGGTTGCTGGGTCCGCCCCGCCTCCGTCGCCGAGGCGTTGGCCGAAGCGCTGGGCGGGCGACCGGTCGAGGTCGTGGTGGAGGGCCCGCGGCTGATCGCGTACATCGGCGAAGGCACCCGGGAAGCGACTCCCGATCAGGTCCACGCGGCGCTGATGCGGCTGCTGCCGGGGCGTCCCGGGGTGCTGGCGCCGCACCGGTACGTGTTCGTCGAGGGCCCGCCGCGGCAGTCCGCCGCGGCGCAGCGGATTCTCAGGGAAGGGACCGGCCGGACGGGCCGGGAGATGCCACATGACCACCGATGACACCGCCGCGGCGCACGGGGCCGGGCCGCTGCCCAGCCCGTGGCGGTCGCGTCGCTTCCGGCTCTTCTTCACCGCGCGCAGCGCCTCGCTGCTCGCCGACGGCATGCTCATGGTCTCCGTCACCACGTCGGTCCTCGGCTCCGGGTTCGGGGCGACCGGCGTGGGCTACGCGCTCGCCGCCTGGATGGCGCCGATCGTGCTGCTCATCCTCTTCGGCGGGGTGCTCGCCGACCGGTTCACCCCGCAGGTGATGATGGTCGGCGCGGACGCGGTCCGGGTGGTGGCGATGCTCGTCATGGCCGGGCTGTTCGCCGCGGGCGGGGTACGGCTCTGGCAGATCATGGCCCTGATGGCGGTGAGCGGCGCGGCGACCGCCATGTTCCAGCCGGGCCTCGCGAGCATCGTCCCGCGCGTCGCCGACGACATCCAGCGGGCCAACGCGCTGCTGCGGATCTCCGAGTCGATGGCCACCCTCATCGGGCCCGGCCTGGCCGGGTTCCTGGTGGCGTACGGGGACCGGGCGGTGTCGTTCGTGGTGATCGCCGTGGCGTACGGCGTCAGCGCCGGTGGTCTGCTGCCGCTGCGGGGGCTCGCCGCCGAGCGGGACGAGAGCGACGATCCGATGTGGCGGCGGCTCGCCACCGGCTGGCACGAGTTCCGGTCCCGGTCCTGGCTGTGGGGCGTCATCTCGCTGTGGGCGGTGTACGGCCTCTTCGTCTTCGGCCCGTCGCTGCCGCTGGGCGCGGCGCTCCTCACCGAGCAGCACGGCGCCACCGGGTACGGCTGGATCGCCTCGGCCGACGGGCTGGGCACGATCGTCGGCGGCCTGCTGGGGATGCGGGTGCGGCCCCGTCGGCCGCTGGTCGCGGGCGTGGGCGCGATGTTCTTCTTCGCCCTCAACCCGCTGGCCCCGGCCCTCGGCTGGAACTTCGCCCTCACGGCCGTCACGGGCATGATCGCCGGCTGCGGCTTCGCCTTCTGGGGCGTGATGTGGGCGACGAGCGTGCAGTCGCACGTCCCGCTGGCGGTGCTCAGCCGGGTCTCGGCGTACGACATCGCCGGCTCGATCATGGTGATCCCGCTGGGGCGCGCGCTGGCCGGCCCGGTGGCGGACGACTTCGGCGCGGACCGCGTCCTGCTCGTCTCCTCGGCCGTCTCGTTCCTCCTGCTGGCCGCGATGCTGTGCGTCCCCGCCATCCGCCGCCTCGAACGCCGCGACGGCCCCGCCCCGGACGCACCGCTCCCCCGGGAGAAGGAGCCCGCGCCGGCGGAGACGACGGCACCGTGAGCGCGTGAGTGCGGGGCCCGGCCCGACCGCCGTGCCGCCGGGCCCCCCCCCCGACCACCCACTCGTCCCCCGAGGGTTACCA